>CAZEHI010000011.1:3752-7633 GCA_964512355.1 uncultured Candidatus Saccharibacteria bacterium
TAGTCAATTAGAAGTGCGTCTTGGCCAGATAACGAATTTTCAGGAGAGAGCAGATACTCCTGATTTTATGAGTCGTCTTTATGGAGCAACTTCAGTGATTGAGGCCCCCGCTACTGGCACTGTTCCGGAAATAGAAGTGGGAGAAAATAAAATTCAGGTTAAAGTTGAAATAACTTACGAGTTGCTTTGATTAGACAGATAGAGCAAGAAAGTTTAATAAAACATGATAGATTTAAAGCAATTTCAGGAAATGGATTTGCGAGTAGGAAAGATTATCCAAGCTGAAAAAATAATAAATTCTCAAAAGCTATTAAGATTAGTTGTTGACATTGGCGAGGAAGAAAGACAAATAGTCGCCGGCTTAAGTGAGTTTTATCAGCCTGAAGAAATTATTGATCGAGAAGTGATAGTAATAACTAACTTGGAGCCGCGAATTATTTTAGGAATAGAAAGTCAAGGAATGATATTAGCAGCAAACAGTCAAAAGCCCGTTCTTTTAAAGCCCGACGAGGAAGTTCCGCCTGGAACGAAAATCAGCTAGGCACTTTTTATCCTTAATAATTGATTGAATAAACAGCCCCGATCGAAAAACCGGCAGAGGCTGCTCAGTGAAAAGCATTTTTCTTTATATCTTGGCTTGATGTTTTCCTCAAAAAGTTTGAAGTTAGCACTCTTTGCTTTTTTAGAGAAAAAGGAATACAATAAATTTTAATTTTTTG
Source organism: uncultured Candidatus Saccharibacteria bacterium (assembly GCA_964512355.1). Lineage (GTDB taxonomy): Bacteria > Patescibacteriota > Minisyncoccia > Minisyncoccales > UBA1441 > CAZYFS01. The sequence goes on from CAZEHI010000011.1 coordinate 4,472, forward strand.
GAAGTTTTATTATTTTATGATTATAGACAAATTTGCCGAAAAAATGTTGAAGGCATTTATGCCGATTTTTTTGATTGGAAATACAATCAGAATGATTTTTGAAGATAGAAAAAGATAAAATATTTCTCGGCTAGACAATTAAAATAGAAACAGGAAAGAGGAATTTCTATTTTTGTTTTTTAATAACTCTAAGTAAAACAAGAAAATGCTAGCAAACATTAAAAGAAGAGAAAAGGTTATTCTATTCCTTTTTTTTCTTTTGATGATTGGGGTAGGAATCATCCGGATGTTTTCAAGCTCGCCGGCAAATATTTCTCCGGTAGAATCAGAGGGAGAAGAAGCCTTAGTAAATTCCAACAGCGATAAAGCTAATCAAGCATGGCTAGAAGAGCAGCCAAAGATTTATTATCAAAGCGAAAAAGAAATTACCGAATTTCTTGTAGAATTGAAGAGAAGATTTCCTCTAGACGAAGACAGGTTACAGGCTATCTCTTTCCTTCGGTTGGGTACTCCTTACAAGCTTGGCTGCCTGGGAGAAGAGTCAGGAATTGATTCTGATCCTATTTTTCGGCTGGACTTTGCTGATTGCGCAACTTTTGGCTTGACTAATGCCGCTCTGCTTTGTTCGTCGAGCGTAGAAGAAGCCTCTGCAAAAATGGTTCAAATAAATTATCGGGCGGATGATGTTTCCTTCTATAATCGTTTGCACTTTACCACTGACCGCAATAATGTTTCTCCCTTTTTTGGAGATGTTACTGAACAACTCATCAATCCGGGATTAATTAAAGAAGCCAAGGTTGTTTTAAACAAGAAAGGGGAGGAAGGGAAAAGGATTATCGATATAGATTGGGAAAAGCCGGAGACGCTAAAATATATTCCTATTGAATATTGCCAAGAAGTTTTTCTTCAAACTTTACCGCTAGCTCTGGGAGTAGCTTTTGTCAGGGAAATAACAATAGGACAAGGGCTTGACGTGGTCCACGAAGGTCTTTTATTTGTAGGAGAGAGATTTATTCATGCTAGCTCACTGAAGGGAGAAGTTGTCCAGGCTTCTTTCCAGGATTATTTATCTCAACAGAAGTCAAAATATTTTGACGGGGTGATATTTTTTAAGATTTATTGTCCGGATTAAAATTGGAAAGAATTTCTTAGTGGACGGCAAAACAAAATAGCGTTATAATAGATCAATAATGAATAAAGGTTTTTTTAAATTATCATTATTAGTTTTCGGGATTTTATTGATTGGTTTTGGATTAGGGCTGATTGTTGATCGGGAGCTTATTGTTAATCAATATCAATATCTAGCCGGAATAACGGGGTCGTTAATACTAGGCGGATTTTTCTTGGCTTTAGGAAGGAGAAAGAAACCTCCGAAGAAAGTTCCTGAATTTAAGGAAGAAAGCGATAACTTCTTGGAAGAGAAAAAGTAAAAATTATATTAAATAGCTTTGCCGTGTTTTCTTTATTAAATATTGTTAATAATTTTTCAAAATATTTTCTTGCTTTTGGCATTTTCTTAGGTTGCTGGATGTTTTTACAAATTTTTTCTCTTCTAATCGTCCGTCTTATTAAAAAGAAAACAAAGCAAATTAAGGTTCATTTAATCCAAGGGGTTGTTCGGGCGATTAAGAGAGGAAGCTGGTTTCTCAGTCTTGTTATTTCAATCTATGTTGGTTGCCAACTAGCTTCTTTATCTCCGGCTGTTAGCAAAATAATTAGCCGGATTTTTGTTTCTTTGCTCAGTTTTTATATCGCTTGGTTTGTAGGGCGGATTGCCAGTCATATTTCTAGCCAAATACCAATTAGTCGAGAGGAAAGGAAAAAGCATACTTCAGCCGCTTTTTTTTGGAAGCTGACTCAAGTAATTGTTTGGATTGGAGCAATATTGTATACTCTTCCAATATGGGGATACAATACCTCGGTTCTTCTTGCCAGTTTGGGGGTTAGCGGGCTAGTTATAACTTTTGCCGTAAGGAATACTTTATCGCAGTTATTTTCTTCATTAATTATCTTTTTAAATCGCCCCTTTGAAAAGGGAGAATTTATTGCTGTTGGCGAAGACCAGGGACGGGTAGAAAAGATAGGTTTTCGAACAACACGCATCCGGGCACCTCAGGGAGAAGACATAATAGTCCCGAATTTTCTTCTGACTAGCAAGGTTTTACATAATTATAGTGACAAGAAAAAAATTCAGATGATTCTCCCCTTTGCTCTAGATTATGATTCAAAGGCGGATGATGTTAACGCAATAACAACAATCGCAACTGAGGTTATGGAAGAAATTGATTTAGCTGAAAATAGCCGAATCAATTTTAAGAAGTTTGGGCGATCGGGCATAGTCTTTAACCTGGTTTATGATTTAATGACCACTGACTATGATTTGATCCAGCAGGTGCACAACAAAACTAGTTTAACTTTTTGGGAACGCGTGAAGAAAAAGGGGATTGGGCTTAAATCAGCTGATTAAGCCCAGTCAGTTTTGAAGAAAATTATACGAGAAAGAGTTAAATCAAAGGTCGATTCATTCTATTATTAAATTAAATATAAATATGAACAATCAAAATTCTTTGAAAGAAATAGGAGCATGGTCTTTTGTCATTGGTCTAATCATAGCAATTTTTGCTGGATTTGTTGAAGGAGTAACCTGGGTTCCTATTACTTTATTTATCTTAGGGCTAATTGTTGGTTTTTTAAATGTCGGAAGCAAACAAAGCAGTCCTTTCTTGCTTGCTTTAGCAACCCTGCTATTAATTGGGGTTGGTGGATTGCAAGCGATTGCAATGGGAGGTAGTGGTTTCTCAGAGACAATTCAAGCAATGCTTAGGAACTTTATTTCCTTTGTTTCAGCCGCCGGCTTGGTGGTGAGCATTAAAGTTATTTTGGAGGTTGTTAAGAAACCAACTTTACCAAGAAAGTCAGATTTGCCAAAATAAAGATCTAACAGTCTTGACAAAAAATCAAGGCTTGCTAAGATAACAGTGCCTCTTTTGATTTATTGCTTTGCAGTAAGTTGGAAGGGGCATTTTTGTTTTCAAGTCATATTGTGATAAGATAAAGAAGCTCTTAATAATTTTCTTTTTTTAAAAGCCAATGTTTCTTTTAGGAAAAAGGTTTACAATCCCTTTAACTGTTTCCATATTATTCTTATTAGTTTTGCCAGTT
>CAZEHI010000012.1:0-7348 GCA_964512355.1 uncultured Candidatus Saccharibacteria bacterium
TGCTGATTACCCGAAAGCGGACCTGTCGTTAATTGATAAATCGACAGAAGAGGAAATGAAGATAGTTATGCAGATAGCTAGCTTAGGACTGAGATTAAGGGCGCAAGCAGGAATTAAAATCCGGCAACCCCTGGCAGAATTGAAAATTAGCGGCTTCAAAGAAAAAAAATTAAGCCGAGAATCAATTAATTTATTAAAGGAAGAATTGAATGTTAAACAGGTGATTTTTGCCGAGCTGACTAAAAATAATAGTTGGGAAACGGGTGAAGATAATAATATTCAGATCGGATTAAAAACGGAAATTTCTCCTCAATTAAGGCAAGAAGGATCTTTGCGAGAAATCATTCATGCCGTTCAAATGCTAAGAAAAGATGGCGGCTTGAAGCCTTCCCACCAAATTGCCCTTTATGTCCAAGGATCTCCGGAAGTAGAAAAACTAATTAATGATTTTCGGCCCTTAATCTTGAAAGAGAATCGGGCAAAAATAATTGCCAGCAAATTCCAAGTCAGAGGCAAACTGTTGGCTCAGAAAACTTTAAAGATTAATTCAAAGGAAATTTGGCTTGGCATTCATCAAACTCAATAATGTTTGAAGAATATCAGGCAGAAGCTATTGTTCTCAGTCGAAAGAATAGAGGAGAGGCGGACCGCCTGTTTACTGTTTTTACTAACAAACATGGAAAGATGGAGCTTTTGGCAAAAGGAGAGAGAAAAATACTTTCTAAGCTCCGGTCGGGAATTGAGTTGTTTTATTGGACAGAAATTAGTTTTATCCGGGGAAAGAGAAATTATATTTTAACAACGACTAAAGTCAAAAATAGTTTTCCTTCTCTTTCGCAGGATTGGCAAAAATTTCAAACTGCTCAAAAAATAGTAACATCACTGAACCTTCTTTTGCCTTTAGGGTTTGTCGATAAGTCAATTTTTGTTTTGGCTCGGCAAAGCCTTATCCAATTAGCTAAAGTCAAGAATCAAAGTCAGCGCTTTTATTATTTTTTCCTTTGGAGCTTATTGAAACAATTAGGGAATCATCCATCTCTCGATCAGTGCGCTTATTGTCAAGTTTCTTTAGCTTCTTTCTACTATATGGTGCCTCAAATCGGTCTGGTTTGTCCAGAATGTTTTCATGGTCGAGAAAATATTATTGGCGAAAAGATTGATCTGGAAACGATTAAAATATTGCGCCTTATTCTTGGAGGAGAGGGAGCAGTATTTCGAAGATTGAAAATTAGTCGAAGAAACCAAGAAAATCTTGCCAAGATATCTCAAAAGCATTTAGATTTTTTTAGTTTAAGGTAACGATCTTTTGCGGTATAATAGAAAGGCTAGCGAATTATTTTACTTATATTTTTATGTCTCAAGTTAAAAAAGTTTTTTTTATTATAGTTTTTATTCTTTTCATTGCGACGGCTGGAGTGGCGGTCTGGTTTTACCAGAGAAATACTTCTTCTAAAGGGGATTTAGTCCTTCAACTTTTAGGGCCAGAATCAACTCCGGCCGGGCAAGAAGTGGAGTATACATTAAAATGTCGGAATCAAGGGGCAACTACTCTTGTTTATCCGGAATTAATTTTTCGCTTTCCTTCTCAAGCTCAAGCTATCGAGCCGGCTACCCTAATTTATCGTCAAGAATTAATAGAAGATATTTACCCGGGGCAAGAAAAAATCTTTCGTTTTCGAGGAAAGCTTTTTGGTCAAAAAGAAGAAATAGTTGTTGCTAAGGCTGAAGTAAATTATCGGCTTAAAGGATTGAAGGCTCACTATGTTTCGGAAACAGAACTAGCTACTTTTATTCAATCAGTTCCTTTTACTTTTGAATTTAGTTTACCAAAATTAGTTGGTCCATCTCAAGAATTTCAGTTTTCGCTTGATTATTCTTCTTATCTCGATCAACCCGTTTCAAACTTGGGAATTAGATTAAGTCAGGTAGAAGGACTGGAGATATTAGAAAGCGAACCGCAAGGAATGGAAGAAGGCGAATGGTCAATTCCCACCTTAATTGGCCATGATGGTGGGCGAATTAAAATGAAGGGAAAATCCAATCAGGAGAATGAAACAGAGATGATTTTGCGAGCGCAATTGGGAATATGGATCGAAGACCAGTTTGTTATTTTAAAAGACGTAAGCCAGAGGGTGGAAGTTGCCTACGCTCCTATCTACATCTCTCAACAAATTAATAACTCCTTAAATTATGTGGCTGATCCAGAGGACCTCCTTCATTATCAGATCTTCTTTCGCAACGTTAGCGAAATTCCGATTGAGAAACAGTTTCTGACTGTTCGACTTGAGGGAAGCCAATTTGATTTAATGACTTTAAGATCTTCTCAGGGGAATTATTATCCAGGAGACAACACCATTCTTTGGGACTGGAGAACAGTCCCGGAACTAAAGTTCCTTGACGCCGAAGAAGAAGGAGTGGTAGAATTTTGGGTTAATTTAAAAGACAGTTGGCCAATTAGTAGTCAAAGTCCCGTTGTTGATAGTGCTATTGAAATCGGACAAGTAAGGAAGGTATTTTCGACGAAAATTAATTCTCAACTACAACTAACGCAAAAAGTTTATCAGGGGGAAGAATTCTTCCAGAATAGCGGGCCAATTCCTTTTTCTCCTGGCGAGGAAACCACTTATAGCGTTCTTTGGCAAGTGGAAAATAACTATAATCAAGTGAAAGATATTTGGGTTGGGTCGTCTTTGCCAGAAGGAGCTGAATTAACCGGAGAAGTTTTCCCCGAAGAGGAGAGCAGCAAATTGACCTATAACATAGCTGGTAATCGGCTCAATTGGGAAACTGGGACGTTAGATCCCGAGCAGAAAGCTTTAATTATTTTTCAGGTTTCTTTTACTCCCAAAGAGAAAAAGGGCATTAATGATTTGCTTGTGGGAGAATCAGAAGTGAGGGGAAAGGATCAATGGACAGAAAAGGTCATTAGCAACATTGCCCCGGTTGTCGAAAAAGCGAGCACAACTTCATCAAGTAAATTCTTCCAACAATCCGGGGGGGAAGAATAATCTACTTTTTTATGACTGATGTAATTCAAGAAATCATTTCTTTAAGCAAGCGGCGAGGTTTTATCTTTCCTTCTTCCGAAATCTATGGAGGATTTGGAGCGAGTTATGATTATGGCCCGCTTGGCGTTGTTTTAAAACGCAACCTTAAAGAAGTTTGGCGCCAGGACATGATGAGGAAAAAATTATCAATTACCGAAATTGATACTTCTATTATTTTGAATCCTAAAGCGTGGGAGGCCTCTGGGCACTTAGGCAGCGGCTTCGCTGACCGCCTAGTGGAGTGTAAAAAATGTCATCATCGTTTTAAAGAAGAAGAAGTAATTAGTGATCGTTGTCCGGAATGCGGCGGGGAGCTGACTGCCCCAAGAGAATTTAATCTAATGATGAAGACATTTGTTGGCCCAGCCGAAGATAAACAGTCTCTTGCTTATTTGCGTCCGGAAACTTGCCAGGGGATATTTATTGATTTTTTAAATACTATCAATGCAATGCGCTTAGATATCCCCTTCGGCATTATTCAAATTGGAAAAGCTTTTCGCAATGAAATTAATCCAAAAAACTTTATCTATCGAACCCGGGAATTCGAGCAAATGGAAATGGAGTGGTTTTGTCCAAAAAAGGAAACAGAGAAATGGTTTAATTATTGGAAAGAACAAAGAATGCAATGGTTTGTTGACTTGGGAATTAAAGCTGATCATTTACACTTTAAAGAAACAGCCAAAGACGAGCTAGCCCATTATGCTCGTCGGGCAGTCGACATTGAATACCATTTCCCCTTTGGATGGAGAGAAATCGAAGGAATTCATGATCGAGGCGATTTTGATTTGTCGAATCATTCTCGCCAGAGCCAGAGGGAATTATCCTATAAAGATCCCGAAAGTCAATTAAGCTACATCCCCTATGTTATCGAAACGTCAGTTGGAGTAGAAAGAACTTTTTTTGCTTTGCTTTGCGATGTTTATGAAAAAGTGAAAGGAGGAAGAGGAAAAAATTCTAAACAAGAAGCAGAAATTTGTCTACATTTTCAACCAAGCTTATCTCCTGTTCAGGTTGCTGTTCTTCCGTTGGTGAAAAACAAACCGGCTATAGTTAAAAAAGCAAAAGAAATTTACGATGAACTTCGTTTGCGATTTCGCTGTCAATATGACCAAGGCGGCTCTATCGGGCGTCGTTATCGCCGCCAAGACGAAATTGGAACTGCCCTAGCGATTACAGTTGATTTTCAAAGCCTAGAAGACGGAACAGTTACATGTCGCGATCGTGATTCGATGAAGCAATCTCGCTTAAAGATTGCTGATCTTCTAAGGGACATTTCTCAAATTATTTCAGCAGAAGAGCAGCCTTAATTGTTCGTTTAGAGATATCCTTATTGTTTATGTATAATCGCCAAGTCTTTTCTAATAATCTCCGACTAATTACTGTTCCTCAATTAGGAACAAGGGCAGTAACTGTTTTAATTCTCATTGGAGCCGGGGCTAAATATGAAACGAAAGAGTTGAACGGAATCTCTCATTTTCTAGAACACATGATGTTTAAGGGGACAAAGAAACGACCAACTCCTTTGGCGATTGCCGGGACGCTTGATAAAGTTGGCGGTGTTTACAATGCTTTTACCGGGAAAGAACTAACTGGTTATTTTGCCAAAGTCCAAACAAAGCATTTTGATTTAGCTTTAGATTGGGTTAGCGATATCCTTTTACATTCCCAGATTCGAATTGCTGATCTTAATCGGGAAAAGGGAGTGATTCTTGAAGAACTTAATATGTATCGTGATACCCCGATGCAATATATCAGCGATTGCTGGGAGAACTTACTTTATGGTGATCAGCCAGCTGGCCGAGATATTATTGGGACAAAGAAAAATATTAAAGCTTTTCGGCGAAATCAATTTCTAAATTATCTGAAAGATCACTACCTTGCTTCTAATATGGTGATTGGGGTTGCCGGAGATATTAGAGCAATTAGTGATTTGAAAGAGAAGGTCAAAGTCTCTTTTCAAGGGATTAAGAAAGGAACGGCTAAAGGAAAACTAAAGGTTAAAGAATTTCAGAAAAAGCCAAAGAGTTTAATTCAATTTAAAAAAACCGACCAGAGCCATCTTTATTTAGGGGTGCGAGGATATTCTCGACGGGACGAAAGGCGTTATCCGCAAAAGGTTTTGGCAACTTTGCTAGGAGGAAATATGAGTTCGCGGCTTTTTGATCTAATTCGGGAGAAAAATGGATTGGCTTATTATATACAGACGAGGGCGGAGACTTATACAGATACTGGGTTCTTAGTTACCCGGGCGGGGGTGAGAAACAACAAAGTGGCAACAGCGATAGGATTAATTTTGCAAGAGTATGGTAGAATTAAAAGAGAAGGGGTTAAAGAAAAAGAGATTACTCAAGCGAAAGAATACATTAAAGGAACCTTCCTTCTTTCTCTAGAACCTTCTGAGGCAATTGTTAATTATTATGCTCAGCAGGAATTATTAGCGATGGACTTTCTCACACCTCAAGAGTTTTGTTCGCGAATCGATCAGGTTACCAAAGAGGAAATTAATCAAGCTGCTTGTGATCTTTTCCAGAACAAGAATCTAAATTTGGCTTTAATCGGTCCTTATCATCAAAAAGATTTTAAAAAGATTTTAATTTCATAAAAAAATATATGTCAACCGAAAATCATTTAGATATTTCTTGGAAAACGATTTGGAAGGTTGTTTTGACTATTGGCATTGCTTACTTGTTGTTTTTAGTAAGTGATATCTTAATTCTAGTTATCTTTTCATTAATTCTTTCTGTTTTGTTGAAATCAGTAATTGATTTTTTCCATCGCGGGCGAGTTCCCTATTGGCTGGCTACTCTTTTTTCTTATATCTTGGTATTCGGAATAGTTGCCGGTCTATTAGTAGTCAGCGTTCCTTTGATTCTGACGGAAGCGAAAGGGATCATTGAGTCTTTTCCTCAATATCTTTCGTCGGTCGGGCCAATATTACAAACAATCGGAGTTCAAGGACTAGAAACAGTGGAGAATTTTAATCAAGCCCTCCAAACCTTATTAACAAGAGTATCAGGGAGCGTCTTTCATTCTTTATCAGTTATCGCTGGGAATATTTTTTCCCTTGGTTTTATTTTGCTAATGGCTCTGTTCATCTCTTTGAAAGAAAATGCGATAGAAGATCTCCTCTTGTTCTTTTCTCCACGGCGTTATTCCCATCGCATTCTTGTTGCCTGGAATCGTAGCCGCAAAGAGGTTTTCCACTGGTTCGGGGCAAGAATAATTTGCAGCTTATTTGTCGCCGCGGCTTATTTCCTTGTTTTTCAATTATTTGGCGTAAAAGCAGCCCTTATTTTAGCGCTTATCGGAGGAGCGTTGGATTTCCTTCCCTATATCGGGCCTTTAATTGCTATTGCCTTGGCGGGGACATTAATCGCCATTCAAATTTCTTGGGAAATGGCTGTTTTAATTTTGGGGATACTATTTGTGATTCAATTCATCGAAGGGCATGTTTTTTCTCCTTTGCTGATTAGGAAATTCACCGATCTTCCTCTTTATTTGATTCTGCTTGCTCTTACAGTCGGTGGAAAGTTATTCGGAATATTGGGAGCTTTTCTTGCTATTCCAATTACGGCGGCCATCTATCGTTTTGTAATTGATCTAAAAAAGGGGGATTATCTTGTTCCGGAAGAAGGAGAAGATTCTGATGAAGAGCTGGAGCAATTTGCTGATGACGAAAGCGAGGGAGAGAGAAAGAAAGACGATGAATGGGGAAAGCGCATTGATGTTTCTGAAATTGATAATTAACTATCTATCTTTGTCCTATCCTTTACATCGTTGCTTTACCAATTGGAAATATGGAAGATATTACCTTCCGAGCTAAGCAGGTTTTAACTGAAGCTGATTTAATTGTGGCCGAAAATCCTTTATGGACAAAAAAACTGCTTCAACGCTACAAGATAAAAACTCCGGTCAAAAGATATCATCAGCATAGTTCCCGGCGAGAGGTGAAAAATATTCTTGATTCGTTAAAAGAAGGGAAAATCATTGCTTTGGTTAGCGATGCTGGAACACCGGGAATTTCTGATCCAGGGAATAGATTGGTTGCCCAAACAAGAACTGCTCTTGGAAATAAGAGCATTGTTCCTATCCCCGGGCCTTCGGCGCTCACAACAGCGATTAGTGTCTGCGGCCTTCCCATGGATAGGTTCTGTTTTTTTGGTTTTCTTCCGAAGAAAAAAAAGAGAAATCAATTTCTTCAGGAAATAGTAAAAGCCGAATACCCTGTTGTTTTTTATGAATCTTGCTACCGAATTCTCAAAACCCTTAGGCAGTTAGCAGAAATTGATCAAACCCTAAAA
>CAZEHI010000013.1:0-7326 GCA_964512355.1 uncultured Candidatus Saccharibacteria bacterium
CACGCATTGACAAGACTTTGTCAACTAAGCCATATTTTTTCGCTTCTCCCGCCGTCAGATAAAAATCACGATCAGTGTCCTTAGTAATTTGTTCTATTTTCTGGCCAGTATGCTTAGCTAAAATTTGATTAATCTTTTCCTTGATCCGCAGAATTTGCTTGGCGGTAATTGCGATATCAGCCGCCGGTCCGCGAACTCCTCCGGCAACCTGATGCAAAAGAATCTCCGAATTGGGAAGAGCGATTCTCTTCCCTTTTGCTCCAGCTGCCAACAAAGTTGCCCCCATTGAAGCTGCCAAGCCAATGCAAATAGTAGAAACATCCGGGTGAACGTACTGCATTGTATCGTAAACGGCCAGACCGGCGGTTACTGAACCGCCGGGAGAGTTGATATAAAGCTTAATGTCTTTCTCGTCATCTTCGGCTGCCAAAAAGAGAATTTGGGCGATAACCAAATTAGCCGTTGTATCATTGATCGGTCCAGCGAGAAAAACAATCCTTTCTTTTAAAAGACGAGAAAAGATGTCATAGGCCCTTTCGCCGCCTCTTGATTTTTCAACTACTGTTGGAACTAAATTCATCAGATTTATTATAACAAAATAAAAAAGATGACGCAATCCTTTCTTCGCTTACTTTTTCTTCTCAATAAAACCAGCTAATTTCTGAAAAACCTTTTCCGCAAAAAGGCTGCTGTAAACATTTGACTCAAGTTGCTTTTTTTCTATCCTCTTCGCCTGCTCAGGGGGAAGCTCGGCTAGAATTTGTTCACTCTTTGTTTGAATTTCTTCTCCGGAAACTTGAACTTTTTCGCTTTTCCCGATCTCGCGAATAAAGAGAAACCCCTTCACGTTATCTTCCGCTTGAACCGAGAAAGCTTGGAGAATCTGTTCTTCCGTCTGCTTAACTTGTTTCAAATAATCGTCAAAACTAATTTTTAACTGTTCTTTGACGTTCCTTTTCAAATTGCTTAAGAGCCGGTTCTCTTCCGCCTCAATTAAAACAGAAGGAACTTCTATTTTTATTTGCTCGCCGATTTTCTTGCTTACTTCTTTCCGCCAGCGATCTTCTTCCTGCTTTTCAAATTCCTCTTTTAAATTTTCTTTCAATTGTCTTTTTAACTGGGCAATTGTTTGAAAATCGCCAAGCTCCCTGGCGAAGTCATTGTCAAGAGGAAGTTTGTCTATTCGTTGAACTTTATTCATCTTAGTTTTAAAATGAGCTTTTTGGCCAGCCATTTTAACTATAAAATAAGGATCGGGGTAAATTAAATCAAATTCTTTCTCTTGACCGGCTTTCATCCCGCAAAGCTGATCTTCAAAGCCGGGGATTAATTTTCCCTGGCCAAGAATAAATTCATCCTTTTTTGACTGTTCGCCGATTCCCAGAGAAGACGAATATTCTAAGTAAATAAAATCTCCTTTTTGAGCTGGTCGGTCTAAATCGGTAAACTTTGCTTTCATCTTCTGAAGAGCTGAAAGGGCCTCTTCAACTTGTTTTTCCGAAACCAGCACTTCTTTCTTCTTTATTTCTTGAACTATTGACTGATAATCAGGCAAAGTGATTAGCGGGAGAATATCGGCAATTACCTTAAATTCGGCCGGAGTTCCGGGGACAATCTTAATTATTTCTGTCCGGGCCGAAGAAATTGGTTCAATCTTCTCTTGCTTAATACAAGCAAGATACTTGTCGTGAATCAGCTTCGTTGAGGCTTCCCCCAGCGTTTTTGTCTTTTCAACATATTGGGCTAATTCCTCGGCTGGAACTTTAAAATAAATTTCTATTCGACCAGGAGAAAGCTTTTTAATCTTTGTTTCTGAGGCCATTGCTAATTTCTTCGCTTACATTAATAAAGGAATAAGAGTTAGGGCGACTACTCCTAAAAGCTTAACTAAAATATTCAAGGACGGACCGGCCGTATCTTTGAAAGGATCGCCGATTGTGTCGCCAACCACCGCCGCTTGGTGAGCGGAAGAGCCTTTCCCGCCCAGATTTCCGGCTTCAATGTATTTTTTGGCATTATCCCAGGCTCCGCCACTATTCGCCATAAAGAGAGCCAAGGGAAGAGCCGTAACCAAGGCTCCGGCCAAAACTCCCCCAACTGCCTCTAGTCCAAGCGTTAAACCAACAATGAGCGGAGTAAAAACAAGAAGGAGCCCCGGCAAAACCATGCTTTTTAGGGCCGCATTAGTGGCGATGCTAATACAGCTATTATAATCAGCCTTGGCCGTTCCGGCTAATAGTCCTTCAATTTCCCGGAATTGACGGCGAACTTCTTTGACAATTTGCCCGGCCCCCCGATTAACCGACTTGATTAAAAGCGCGCTGAAAAAGAAAGTCAACGCCGAGCCAATAAATAAACCTCCAATTAGAGCCGGATTAAGAAAATTGACTGAATCAACCTTGATTTCTTGAAAATAGGTAGCCAGCCAGGCTAGAGCCGCCAAAGCGGCGGCGCTAATTGCAAATCCCTTCCCGGTTGCCGCGGTCGTATTGCCAACCGCGTCGAGAGCCTCGGCTCGGCGGCGAGCTTCCGGTTCTAATCCGGCCGCTTCCGCTATTCCCGCCGCATTATCAGCAATCGGGCCATAACAATCTGTGGAAAGATTCATCGCCAGAGTTCCAAGAATTCCCACCGAAGCCAAAGCAATTCCGTAGAATCCTCCAAAATGAAAAGCAAGAACTGTCGCTCCGCCAATAATAAGAGCCGGTAGAAAAGCGCTTTTCATCCCGACGACAATTCCCTCTAAGATAACCCCGGAGGGCCCTTCTTTGCTAGCTCGGGCAATCCCGCGAACTGGCTTCCTTTCTTCCGAAGTATAATGGTTGGTAACTTCTCCAATTAAATAACCGGCCATTAAGCCAAACAAAACAACATAGAAATAAGATAATTCGTTAAAGTAATTTTTGATAATAAAGAAAGAGGAAACTATCAACAAGAGATTAGCGAAAATAGTCGCCTTCTGCATTGCCCCGCGGGCAATCTTCGTTTGTTGAGAAAAGCTTTGCTGTTTTGGTTTAATCGGAATCCGAGTAAGAAAATTCCCGATAAGCGAACTAAGAATTCCAGCCGCTGCTAAAAGAAGAGGAATTAATAACCCTTTTGTTCCCAGAAAATGAAAGCCTAAAACCATGCTTGCAATGATTGAAGAAACGTAAGATTCAAATAAATCAGACCCCATTCCAGCCGTATCGCCGACGTTGTCGCCAACTAGGTCGGCAACAACAGCGGGATTGCGGGGATCATCTTCGGGGATGCCAGCTTCTATTTTTCCAACCAAATCAGCGCCAACATCAGCACTTTTCGTATAAACTCCGCCGCTCACTCTCATAAACAGAGCAACTAGAGAAGCTCCTAAAGCAAAATTAATTAAAAAGGAAACCTCTCCGCTAAGCTGCCAAACAATCAATACTCCTAGTAATCCGATCCCGACAACCAAAAATCCCATTACTTTTCCGCCGGCGAAAGCAAGATTGAAGCTCTGACCGAAGCTAGTTTCGGCCGCTTTGGCTGTCCGGACATTGGTCCGAGTAGCAATTGTCATTCCTAGAAATCCGGCGAGAGCCGAACAAAAAGCCCCAAATAAAAAGAGGAAGGGCGGCCAGATGCTGTTATTAATTAAACCGAGAAAAAGAGCAATCAAGATGAACAAGCCGGCCATAACCTTGAATTCTTTAATTAAAAAAACTCGCGCCCCCTGGTGAATTGCTTGGGCGACTTCTTTCATCTTATCTGATCCAGGAGAATGTTTTTTAATTTCCCAAGTAACACAAGCAGCAAATAAAACAGCAATTAAGGGAATAGCAAAAAGGTAATAAAGTATCGACATAGTTTTTAATTAATTAATTTTGAAAAAAAATTCCTCCTATTCAAAAAAAAGAGAAAAGGCTCTCTTTCAATACTAAAATTACTTCTTGTCCGGTTTAGCTTTCTTTGTCCGGGTAGCTTTCTTTGATATTCTCTTTTTGTCCGGCTTAACTTTCTTCTCTTCTTTCTTGTCCTCCTCGATGTCCGGCTTTTCTTCCTGGACATCAATTTTCCATCCAGTTAATTTGGCGGCTAAACGAACATTCTGGCCTTTTCGACCAATTGCCAGGGAGAGCTGATCAGCATCAACAAAAACTTTCGCCCGATCAGGCTCTTCAATTTCCACTCTTTTAACTCGGGCCGGAGCTAAGGCAAAACTAACGTATCTTGGAGGATCAGCCGCCCATCTAATGATGTCAATTTTCTCGCCATTAAGTTCATTGGTAACTGTTAGAATGCGGGTCCCTTTCTGGCCAACCATCGCCCCAATAGGATCAGTGTCTTCGTCGGTTGCCGAAACGGCTACCTTACAATGAGAGCCGGGTTCCCTTGCAATTGATTTAATAATAATTTGACCTTCAGCCACTTCCGGCACTTCTAATTCGAATAACTTTGAAACTAATTTCGGATAAGCCCGAGAAAGAAAGATAACCGGCCCCTTCGAGGTATTGTCAACGCTCAAAAGATAGAGCTTTATTCTTTGCCCGAGACGATATCTTTCGTTCTCGCATTGTTCCTCCTCGGGAAGAATGCCAATAGCATTTCCTAAATCAAAATAAACAGCGGCGCTTTCTATCCGCTGAACCAATCCGGTGATTACTTCTCCTTCTTTCTCCTTGTATTCTTGATAAACCGATTCTCGATGAGCCTCTTTTACTTTTTGAAGAAGAATCTGTTTGGCTGTTTGGGCAGCAATGCGCCCAAAAGTGGTTTTTGTTTCTAAAGGAATATGTAAATCATCACCAATTTTAATTTTGGGATTAATCTTCCGAGCTTCCTTTAACAAAATAGATCTCAGCGGATTAAAATGAGTCTTTTCATCCTCTTTTTCGGCCAAAGCAACGACCTGTTTTATCTGCCAGAATTGAACAGCCCCCGTTTTCAAATCAAGACTAGCCTTGATTTCTTCGCCTGATTGACCGTAATCTTTTTTATAAGCCGCCGCTAGGGAATCTTCAACAATCTTCACTACTTGTTCATGAGGAATGTTGCTTTCTTCGGCAATCTGACTGGCGGCGGAAGTTAATACTTCTAAGTCCATAAATAATAATGCTAATAAAAGCTTCTTCCGGCTTATTGCCCGAAAGCAACAGCTCCAGAAGAAGCATCCTTAATATAGCAAAGCCGAAAAAAAATGTCAAGTCTAATTGATAATTTTTGTCGAAACAACATGATAATTTCCTACCCTGACAACTTGAAGATTATGGGGCCTCTCGCTAACTGGGAAACACCCCGATCCAATAGCTTGAGTTTATCACAGATTAAATATTCGTTAAGTCTAATTTCCTTTTATTTAATCACTCCGCTAATAATGAAATCGGTGGCTTCTTTGCTTGACAGTCCTCGGGTCATTAAAGTTTCCAGCTCTTTTTGATTGACTTTTCCCACTGAAGCTTCGTGGGTAATCCTCGCTTCTGGATGTTGAACTTCAATTACTGGAATTGATCGAGCAATTGATTTTCCAACAATAATTTCCCGGCAATCCATGTGCCCGCGGGCGCCCTTGGCCTTAGCCAGCATTTCTCCCCGGAAGAACATCTGGCCGCCTCCGATAACTGCTCCCTTGAATTTTACCAAACTTCGAGAGCTTTCTTCCTTGAGGAAGATTTTGTCCTCTACTTCCACCCGATCCCGCCGCCCCTTTCCAATAATCTTTGTGAAAACCTGCGCCAAGGAATCTTTTGCCAATTCGACCGCAAAAGCAATATTTAATTTTCCGACACTACCCTGATCCAGGACAAATTCATTTTCGAGAACAGACCCTTCTCCAATGGTGATTTTAAAGTCAGCCAAAACTTCTGCCCCGAAACTCTTGCCGTGATAATGTTTTTCCCGATAAATCAGGCGCGCTTTCTTTTTTAGGTTTATTTTGGCTATCATTCGATGTGAAATTTCTTCCGCTCGCGGGAAAGTACAATGGGCTAAAATCGTTGCCTCAGCTCCCTCTTCCAAAATTATTTCGGGAAAGATTTCCTGTCGGTCTTTTTCCAAGAGAATCCCAAAACAAAGAAAGATTGGCTTCTTTATTTTCCTTCCTTTTTTAACAATTAGCTTTAATTTCACCCCTTCTTTGAAATCTTGCGTTTCGATACTTACTCCCGGAATCTGCTGCAAAGCAATCGTCTTGTTTGAGACAATGTAAAGATAGGGGACTTTGATTTTTTCAAATTCTTCTAAATCAAAATTGCAGCGATGGGCTGAATTTACAAAAAGAGATGGTAGTTTATCGAGCATGAGAACATATTTTTTTACGATTCACCGCCTGGCAATACCTTTGCATTACTTTGCGAAAGTTTCCTTGGCAAACTATTTTCCCGTGATTTAAAAAAGTTGCTTCGTCGGCAATAAATCCCGGCTCCTCTCGATGGGTGATCAAAAGGATTGCCGCTCCTATTTCTTTTCTGATGTTTTGAAGAATATTATAAAATTCCCGGTAAAAGATAATATCGAGGCCGGAGTCCGGCTCATCCAAAATCATCAATTTGGGCCGCATTGACATGACCGATGCTAATTCTATTCTCTTTCGCTCACCACCGCTTAAGCTTTGATTAAGTTCCCGCCGAAGAATTTTCATCGGATCAAGCCCAACTAAAGAAAGATGCTTTTCCATTTCCTTAAACTTGATATGGGGGCAACCAACTTTTAAGAAGTTTTCAACCGTCACTCCTTCAAAATAAGCTGGTTCCTGAAAAGACAAAGTGAGTCCGGCTTTTGCTCTTTCGCCAACTGGCAATTTTGTTATCTCCTTGCCAGCAAAAACAATTTTGCCGGAAGTCACCTTAAAGCGATCTATTCCCATTAGGGCATAAGCTAGAGTTGATTTTCCTGAACCATTGGGGCCAATTAGAATATGAAGTGCCCCAGAAGCAACTTCCAGAGAAACGTTATGGAGAATTTCCTTTTGGTCTTTTCGTGATTCGACAGAAAGATTTTTGACTTTTAGAATTTTCATAAATCTAATTACTAAAGAAAAAACTTCTATTTAAGAAAATATCTGATTAATTTGTTTACCGATTCTCTCCCGGGACCCTGAATTGCTGATAATAATGTGCTTTTTAACAATCGGTTCAAATAATTGTTTGCATTTTAAATAAACTGCAAATTGAGCCTCGCTTTCATCTTCTAATCGAGCAGTAATTCTTTTTTTAACAATTTTTTCTGGGCAAACAACTTTAACAATCTTAAAGTTGGTTTTGACTCTTTCGGCAATCTCTTCTGCTCGCGATCGATTTTTCTTTTTAATAAATTTCGCGTCCAGGACAACGCTTCTTCCTTCCTTTAATAATTGCCAAGCCCGTTGAA
>CAZEHI010000014.1:0-7300 GCA_964512355.1 uncultured Candidatus Saccharibacteria bacterium
AGAAAAAACAACAGAAAGTAGAAGTCTTCAATATTAGGGCTGGCGACATAGTCCAGGTTTATCAAAAGAACCTGGCGAAGAAGGGCGGACGAGCGCAAATGTTTGAAGGAATGGTCATCGCCTGCAAGCACGGTAAGGGGATTTCCGGAACAATTACCGTTCGCCGAGAAATTGAAGGAGTTGGAGTAGAAAGAATTTTCCCCCTTCATTCCCCAACAATTGAAAAGATCAAAGTCGTTCAGTCCTTCAGAACGAGAAGATCTAAGCTTTATTATCTAAGAACAGCAAAAGGACGCCGGGCTCATCTAAAGCGTATCCCGACCCGGTTGACAAAGGCCGCTGCTTCCAAGGTTGATGATAAAGTTCAGGCAGCTCAGTAATTTCAATATTTCCTATTGCTTTTCCTCTGCCTAACCTAATAGAGAAAGAAATAAATTATCCCATCTTAAATTTGGGCGAGTGCTGGAACCGGTATACAGCTTGGACTGAGGCTCCAAGGGGAAAATTTTCCCGTGAGGGTTCAAGTCCCTCCTCGCTCACTAAAAACGATGGTGGCAAATTCTGCCACCTTTCTATCAAGAGAAGTTTTTAACAATTAATCTTATTTAAATTTTATGGAAGAAAAGAAAAGTAGATTTTGCTCAAACTGCGGCGCCAAAATAGACGCAAAAGCCAGAATATGCCCCCGGTGTGGAGTTGAACAATCCCTTCCGCTTAGAAGAGTTTCAAACTGGTGGTATCTTCCGGCTGTCTTTTTGGGAGTTATTGGCGGTTTTATCGCCTGGGCCGTTAACCGAGATCAAAATCCCAAAAAAGCCATTCATTTTCTTATTGCCGGATTAATTCTCCCGGTGATTTACGTAATGGGTTTTCTGGTTCTAATTGTTTTAGTATCGTTGACAGGAGCCAGAGAAAGAGGCAAAGACTCGATAATTGCCAATGACATGGGTCAAATTCAAGCTATCGCCGAAGAAATTCACTTAGCGGAGGGCAACTACAGTAAATTAAATTATCTTAATCCGGAAATAGCTTCTCTATATCAAGACATCAGAAATCAGACTGAAGAAAAACTGATCATTTATTCCACTCAGCAAGCCTATTGTACTTATATTAAACTATTTTCCGGAGATTATTATTGTCTAGATAGTCATGGGCGCCTTGGCGCCGGAGAAACTTATCCTGGAAAGACGGGATATTGTGACGGAGAAACCTTCATTTGTCCTTAGAAAAAGCTGTCGCCAACAATAATCTATTCATTAAGTATCCCCTCGGCTCTTTCAGAGTTGTTGATTGCCGGACTTTCCTCGATAAGAATATTATCATCGTATTCTGAACAAATCTTGCTTGTAATCACTCCTTGCTTGTATTAAAGTTATTAACATTGGAAAAAAGAAATGGGCGCTTAGCTCAGTTGGCTAGAGCGTCGGACTTACATTCCGAAGGTCAGGGGTTCGAATCCCTTAGTGCCCACATTAGACACATTTTTAATCACTAGTTTTTTCAATTGCAATGCGCTTGCATTGCAAAACAGGAGCAAGTCAAAAAAAGAAATTAAAATTAGTAGTATTACAATCCTTTAAAGTGTTTTAAATTTAAAATCTTCCTTATTTCTACGTATAATGTTCTTTTTTTAATCTTCTGAAGATATTCGCAAAGTTATCGACAAATGAATCGACCGGTTTAAGAAAAAGCGGCTCCAAGTCTTTTTTCAATCCCCTTTTTAATTTTCTCTTTGAAATAAAAAGACCGATTTTGTTAAAAACATCTTTAACCGAACCCTTTTCTCCTTTTAATTTTAGCATTTCCTTGTTTGGCTGTATCCTTTTTTCCATATACCAAATCAAGTCATAAAAATCCCTGCCCTTAAAATCTATTTTTTCTTCTTCCCCGCCCACGGAAAAACCTTTTTTAGGTCTATCCAAGATTGCCATCAATTTCGAAGCAAATAGAATAGGCAAATCATAGTGCTTGATAACAAAACTTTTCCCGTATTTTGATTTTAGCGTTAGAATGGGAACCAATTTCTTTAAATACTCTTTCGACACCATCCTAACATCTATCCTAACTTTCAGCATCTCATCTTTCTGTGTAGATAGACCAATTTCATTCATCAGAGAGAAATTCAGAAATAGACAGTTTACATTATCCTCTTTCTTTTCTCCTCTTACACGAATTTTATCTTTTAGGTCTAAATCTTCCTTAAAATATTTTTCTAATGATTTTTTTAATTTTTTGAAATCTATTTTTTTGTCTGCCTCAAAATCCAAATCAATGGACATTCTCGGTAAACCATAAACAACCCTTAAGCAACTGCCACCATAGAATATCATGTCTTTGAATTCAGAATTATAAATGAAATCCAAAACAAAGTAATGAAGATATTCTTTTAACTTATTACGAATTTTAGCAAAAGAATCCTCCCCCTTGGATTCTTCAACAATTGTTTTCATTTCTAAAATCATGTTTTTCATAAATTTCTTACGCTTTAAAAAGAATTGGAGCAATTTCAATTAGCATTTTGCTCTTTGATAGTTTGCAATACCTTCTAAATTCCATCACATCTTTCTTGTCAAACATCTCCAGATTCAATCGTTCTCTTTCCATTATAGCCTCTGGGTTTATCTTTGTTTTGAAGTATTTGATGTATAAATGGTCAAATAACGCTTTGGCCAAAGTAGCAACATAAATTGGTTCATTGTTATAAAGCGATCTTTCATAACCAATATATAATTCCGGCGATATTGAATAATAAAAGAAGTTACCTATTTCATTGTAATATCTACGAGTTGTTTTGGCAGTTATTGAAGTAATGGGGAAAGTAGCGCTTGTTAAAACACCTTTGTTTTGTAAGATAAAAGTACTAGAAACATAAGAAGGATAACGCAAGATATTCGCTAAATAGCAAAGATAGTTAACGTCTGTACCGTGTTCCTTCTCGTATTCTTTAACAACGTAAAATCCTTTTTTCAACCTAATAATAAGCCCTTTCTTGTGCCAGCGAGTAATTTTACGATAGATAGAGCTTTTTTTAAGATGAGGTAAAAAAGCTTCAACGTTTGAAGTTTTAAAATAAGGTAGTTTACTCAATTTTGTTAACATTTTATTTATGTTTCAGAATAGGTACAGTTTATGTACACATTGTAGAACATGAAAAATTTCTGTCAATACTATAAATATACAAAAATAGATAACAGTAGATTAGTGTAAGCAACGTAGTATTTTTTGCTTTATTTTCTCTGTCTTCACCCTATAATATAAACATGTTCTTCGTTAAGAAGAAGGGGGTTGCTTTTTAATCTCTTTAGCTTTTATTTTCTTGATTTGTGGGTTGAATTTGGTAAACTGATAAGGAAAGTTTTAGGAATTTTCGATATTTGCGCTTCTCTGTAGCCGAGGTAGCCAAGTCGGTCACGGCGCATCTCTGAAAAAGATGAAATTCCGGTTCGATTCCGGACCTCGGCACCAAGAGCGGGAGTAGTTCAGTGGCAGAACGTCTCGTTGCCAACGAGGAGGGCGCGGGTTCAAATCCCGTCTCCCGCTCCAGAATATTATTATTATGTCTTCGTTAAATACTCTCAAATATATTTTCGGTTTTACTCTCTTAATCTCGCTTGGTTTATTTATCAACCCGATTACGGTTGGAGTAATTGAACTCCCTCGAGAAAGCTGCCCTTCTCTTTCTTCTTTTAACGGCTTTATTGAGAACAATAGTTTGATTGCAACAAATCAAGCCGATTTTAGCAGAGAAGTGGGTGTTGTTAAGCAACAACTCCGCGTAATTGTCACTGCCTATTCTTCGACTCCGGAAGAAACAGATTCTTCTCCCTTCATAACGGCCGCCGGAACAACTGTTCGCGAAGGAATCATCGCCAATAATCTTCTTCCCTTCGGAACTATTGTTCGTCTTCCAGAAATCTACGGCGACCGGCTCTTTGTTGTTGAAGACCGAATGAACCGGCAGAAAAGTACCCGCCATTTTGATATTTGGTTCCCTTCTTCCCAAGAAGCGCTGAATTTTGGTGTTATAAGAAATACCCGTCTGGAGATTATTCAGGCAATTTAGATTGTCTTTCGAAAACGACGAAGAAAAAACCACTCCCGAGAGAGTGGTTTTTTAGTGCCGCGGGTGGGACTTGAACCCACAAGGACTTGCGTCCAGCTGATTTTAAGTCAGCCCAGTTTACCAAATTTCTGCACCGCGGCTCAATATTAAAAAAGAGAGGGGCGGGCGAGAATCGAACTCGCGTATAGGGGATTTGCAGTCCCCAGCCTTACCATTTGGCTACCGCCCCAAGGTCAAAGATCAGTCCTTCTGGAAACCATTATCTATCTTTTTCAATAATCTTTCAACTCTTTCCGCTTTTTCCATTCCCCGATCCAGTCGGAAATCAATTTCCGGCATTCTTCTAATTCTTAAATATTGAGCCATTTTTTTCTTAATCAATCCTTTCTGCTCTTGGATTTGAGAAATGACTTTTTCTCTTTGTTCTTCGGGAAGTACCCCGATATAAATCTTAGCATAATCAAAATCGGGAGAAACTTCTACCCGAATAACCGTTACCAAAGCTGACGAAGAAAAGCTCATTTCTTCAATAGTTGAAGCGACAAAATGCCTAATCTCTTCTCTTAATTTTTCAGCCCTTCTTCCCATAATTAATTCTTCTCCTGACGGTAAATTTCTAAAAGATCGTCTTTTTGAATTTCTCCGCTGCCTTCGTAAGCAATTCCGGCTTGTTGTCCTTTTTTGACAAGAGGAACGGCTTTCTTTTCCTTTTCTAATCCTACTAAACGACCGGAGCCGATTTTCTCCTTCCCGCGAAAAATATCCAATTGAGCTCCTCTCTCCACCTGCCCCTCGATGACATTGCCGCCAACAATTTGGCGCTTTTTCCCTTTTTTAAAGATTGCCAAGACCTTTAATTTGCCGATTTCCCGGCGAATTTCTTCCGGCTCTTTTTTCCGCTTCATTTCTTCCTCAATGTAATCCGCTAAATTATAAATAACGGCAAAAGTTTTAACCAAAACATTTTCTCTTTCTCTCAGCCTTTCCACTGCAGTATCAAGGCCGACTCGGAAACCAACCACCTGAGCTTGAGAATCACGAGCTTGTTTGATGTCCGCTTGGCTAATCTTGCCAACGTCTTCTTTGACAATGTTTAATTTAATTCCCGGAACGGAAACCGCCTCTAAGATGCTTTTAATTGCTTCGAGCGAACCAGCAACATCCGCCTTTAGGATCAAGTTAAGGCTTTCTTCTTGAGAATCGCCGCTTGTTTTTTTCTCACTCACGAGAGCAGAATCAAGCCGAGCTTGAATTTCTTTTAGGTCAGAATAAAATTTAAATTTATCGCCGACCAGAGGAACTTTCTCAAGCCCAAGCATCCTAACCGGCTGAGAAGGCAAGGCTTGTTCCAAGAAACGGTTATTAGAGTCCACTAAGCTCTTAACCCTCCCTTTGGTTGAGCTTGTTCCAATAACGTCTCCTTTCTTCAAAACCCCTTCCTGAATTAAAAGGGTGGCAACCGGACCCTGCCGGGGATCAAGCTGCGATTCAATAACTATTCCGGCAGCTGGCTTTGCAATATCTCTTTTCCAGTTTTCTATTTCGGCTATCAGAAAAACAAGGTCGTGAAGATGATCTATTCCCTGGCCAGTTTTAGCCGAAAGTTTAACTACTGGAACTTTTCCCCCTTGATTTTCAACGACAATGCCTTCTTTTGCTAATTGTCCTTCAATCGTCAATGGATCAATGCCTGGTTGATCAATTTTGTTAATAGCTACAATACAACTAATGCCTGTTTTCTTAAGATAAGAAATAGCTTCTTTGGTTTGCGGTTTTATCCCTTGATCAACTCCAATCACCAAAACAGCAAGATCAGCAATTTTTGCTCCCCGAGCACGAATAGAAGAAAAAGCGGCGTGACCAGGCGTATCAATAAAAACTATTTCCCGACCTTTTTCGTCTTTAACTTCATAGGCCCCAATATGCTGAGTAATTCCTCCGCTTTCCCGGGCAACAATATTGCTCTTTCTAATATAATCAATAATTGAAGATTTTCCGGCGTCAACATGACCTAGAAAAACTACTATCGGCGGTCTTGTCTGCAATGTTTCCTTTTCTTTTTTTGACTTTGTCATAATAAACTGTTTAAAAATCTCTCCTCCTTAAGAAAAAGCGGAGAGGGTGGGATTCGAACCCACGTATCCCTTCCGGGAATAGCAGTTTTCGAAACTGCCCCGTTATGGCCTCTTCGGTACCTCTCCTGCCTATTTAAAAATATCTTTTGAATTTTTTCGGGGAATATTAATTAATCCAAAATCCAAAAAGATTCTGACAAAAACACTTCGTGCCCTCTATTAACCAAAGATTTATTTGCTTCGTACATATCCTTTGCAAACATCATGCTTCCCCAAATTGTAATTTTCATATTTCTTGTCAGCTTTTTCATTTCCTGAATTATTCTTAAATCAAATAGTGGACTTTAGGAAAAAACTTTGGAACCAAGCAATAATAGAATTAAAACAGCTCTACAACATTATTATATCAGACAGAACAACCTCTCAAGCAGTTGAACAATACCTTAATAATGCTAATTTTGCAAGAATTTAAGCACTTAGGGGTATTAGAATCTACAATCAGTCTTTCCATTTGTTAAAATCAAGTTTTATTTTTTATTACTATAGCTTTCATTAGAAACTTTACTTTTTGCTTGATTATAATAAAAAAAGGGGTTGACAAGATTTTATATAATGATAGTATGCAAATGTGCCTATGAACCGAAAGGTTTGTCTCGGCTAAGGAATTCCATAAGCCGAAAGTGGGCACATCAAAAAAACTATCTTTTTCTGAAGATGGTTTTTTTGACTTTAGATAGCATTCTCTTTTTTTTATCGTTTTTTTTCATAACACTGAAGAAGATTGTCTTACCCGTTCCTACTCTTCTCAAAATAACTTTAACTGAAGTTTTTTGTTGCCCAACAACTTCTTTTAATACCCAAAATTCAGCTTCTTTCCCCGAGTCTTGTATAGGAATTCCCCCATGCCTAAATATCCCTTTTGCTTGCTTTATTACTGGTATTACTAAAGGCAAAAGTCCTAATTTATACGTTTGCTCTTTTATCGATCTCGCTTTTCCTCCTTGATATCTAAGGTGATGAAATCCTTTAGAAGTAAAAAATACATCTTGTCTTAATATGGGACAGTAAATCTTTCCTATGTTTTTATACCAAATCCTTCTTTTGTTTAATAAATCTTTGTATCTCCCCATGTTTAATATTATTGGACACAGAGGGAATCGAA
>CAZEHI010000015.1:0-7249 GCA_964512355.1 uncultured Candidatus Saccharibacteria bacterium
AAGCCGGAGCCGGGGATAAAATTTCAAGTTAAGGGCCAAAGAATTTCAGTAACGGGAATAAGGAAAGATTTAGTCGGACAAGTGGCGGCTAAGATTAGAAACGTACGTCCGCCAGAGCCCTATAAAGGAAAAGGAATACGTTATCTTGATGAAGAAGTTAAGAGAAAAGAAGGGAAGAAAGCAATTACGGCTGCTTCTTAAGAAACATGAAGAGATTATTAAGTAGAAAAATTAGACATCGAAGAATTAGACACCGAATTTCCGGAGAAGAGGAAAGACCGCGTCTTTCCGTTTTTCGATCTAATAAATATAACTATGCCCAGCTAATTGATGATCAAACAGGGAAGGTTCTGGTTTCGGCGTCCGATCAAAAATTAAAGTCGACTAAAAAGCAGAAAAAAACTCAGAATGCTTATAAAGTTGGAGAACTATTGGGAGCAGAAGCAAAGAAGAAGAAAATTGAGAAAGTAGTTTTTGACCGAGGAGGTTATAAATATCATGGGCGAGTAAAAGCAGTTGCGGAAGGAGCTCGAAAAGCGGGTTTAAAATTTTAAAAGATGAATAATCGTAAATTTTTCAAGAGAAGAAAGAAATCAGAGTATAAATCAAAATTGTTAGATTTGGCTCGAGTTACAAGAGTTACTGCCGGGGGAAGGCGGTTGCGCTTTCGAGCGGTGGTAGTCGTTGGCGATCAAAAAGAGAAAGTTGGATTGGGAGTTTCAAAAGGAGAAACGGTTCGTCTTGGCATTGATAAAGCGCGAAATATAGCTGAAAAATCTTTGTTGAAAGTTCCTCTTAAAGAAGGAACTATTGCTTATCCAGTCCGGGGGAGTTTTAGTTCTTCTTCTGTTTTTTTAAAACCGAAATTGCCAGGTGGAGGATTAACAGCTGGGGGGACAGTCCGGACAATTTGCGAGATGGCCGGGATTAAAAGTATTTCGGCAAAAATATTGTCTCGCTCAAAAAATAAATTAAACATTGCCCGGGCTACTTTAAATGCTTTGAAAAAATTAGAATGAATTTATGCAGTTAAATCAATTAAAATTAACTTCTCGTCGGAAGAAGAAAAAACGGATTGGTCGAGGCGGAAAGAAAGGAACTTATTCTGGTCGAGGGGTAAAAGGACAGAAATCACGAGCTGGAACTCATAAAGAACCATCAATTCGGCCTCTTATTAAGAAATTTCCTAAGTTATCCGGGGTTCGTTCGCGGCAATTGGCGAAAAAAATAGAGAATGTAAATCTCGAAATATTAGAGAAAAGATTTGAAGAGGGAGAAATTGTTTCCCCTAAAACTCTTTTAGAAAAGTCGCTTGTTTCTTCTCGCTGGGGGAAATTGCCGATTGTGAAGATCTTAGGAGGCGGAGATATTAAAAAAGCTCTTCTTTTTAAGAATTGTCAATTTTCAGCAGCCGCTCGAGAGAAAATTAAAAAAGCTAAGGGTAAAATTGAGAATTAAAATTATATGATTTTCTGGTTTCAAAAAGTAGTCGATATTTTTAAGAATAAAGAATTACGTCGAAAAATTCTTTTCGTTCTTTTTATTTTCATTGTTTTTCGGTTAGCGGCGAATATCCCTATTCCGGGAGTAGACAAAAGTCAGTTAGAGCAATTTTTTAACAATAGTCAGTTGTTTGGCTTTCTTAATATTTTTACGGGAGGAACATTAAGCAATTTTTCGATTGTTCTTTTAGGAATGGGGCCGTACATTACGGCAGTAATTGTTTTTCAACTAGCAACAATGATTTTTCCGGCCCTGGAAAGAATGTATAAAGAAGAAGGGGAGCAAGGACGGCGAAAGTTTAATCAATATGCGCGCATTTTAACTGTTCCTTTGGCCGCTCTTCAAGGATATGGAATGTTGGCCATTCTGCAAAGTCAAAAAGTTATTCCTCAACTTGACTTCTTGAGTTTAATTAATTTTTTAGTAATAGTTTCGGCTGGGGCGATATTTTTAATGTGGCTGGGAGAACTTATCTCTGAGAGAGGAATAGGGAACGGAGTTTCCCTCTTAATTTTTGCGGGAATTGTCGCCCGGCTCCCTCGATCTTTGGGACAGACAATTACCACCTGGGATGTTAGTAAGCTTCCGTCCTATCTTGCTTTTATCGCGGTCGCGGTTCTTATGGTAGGAGTTGTCGTTGCCATTAACGAAGCTCGTCGAAATATTCCAGTTTCTTATACAAAACGAGTACGGGGGATGAGAGTTTACGGAGGAACTTCTTCTTATCTACCAATGAATATTAACCCAGCCGGGGTAATGCCGATAATCTTTGCTTTAGCAATTCTCATGTTTCCTCAAATTATTGGGCAAGTTTTGACAGGAACAGGAAGTTCTATTTTGGTCATGGCTGCTGATAAAATTAATTGGTTTTTAAGCAATCGCTGGCTTTATGGAATGAGTTACTTCTTTCTAGTTATTGGCTTTACTTACTTTTATACGGCGATCACCTTTGATCCAAAAAATGTAGCTTCTAATCTTCAAAAATCAGGAGGGTTTATTCCCGGGATTCGACCGGGAAATCCAACGGGTCGTTATTTGCATTACATTCTTCAAAGATGTCTTTTTGTCGGCGCTTTCTTTTTGGCATCGGTTGCGGTTATGCCCTCCCTTATTCAAGGATCGACAGGGGTAGTCGGTTTTAGCTTTTTGATCGGCGGGACAGCTTTGTTAATCGTGGTTAGCGTTGTTTTAGACACTTTGCGACAAATTAAATCTCAAATGGAAATAAGAGGATATGAAAGCTTCTGATTTAGTTATTGCTTTTCTGGGAGCTCCCGGTTCCGGGAAAGGAACACAATCAAAACTTCTTCAAGATAAATTTGGCTTTACTTATTTAGCAACCGGTGATCTTCTTCGCAGACGACGGGAGAAAAATGATTTCACCGGACAGAAGATTTGGCAATCAATGAGAGAGGGGAAATTAGTTTCCAGTTTGTTGGTTGCTAATCTCTGGTCGAAAGAAATGGAAAAGATCAAAGAGGAGAAAGCTTTTCCCGGTCTTGTTATTGATGGAAGTCCGCGAGTGTTGTTTGAAGCGAAACTAATTGATGAAGGGCTTCGCTGGTATGAGTGGGGCGATAAGTTTAAATTAGTTTATTTAAAGATTAGCAGAAAAACTTCTCAAAAAAGGTTAGCTTCTTACTATGGGGGAAGAGATAGAATGGATGATACCTCTAAGGTCATCAAACGGCGCTGGGATTCTTTTTCTCAAAAGAGCAAAGTTGTTTTTGACTACTATCAGCGGAAAGGATTATCAATAGTTATTGATGGAGAAAAATCAATCAAAGAAGTCAATCAAAGTTTAATTAAAAAGCTGGGGCTAGATGAGTGATTTAATTAAAAGTCCGGCGGAAATCGAAGAAATGGCCGTCGCTGGGCGGCTTTTGGCGATTTTTCTCAAAAAATTAAGCAGAGAAGCAAAAGCCGGAGTAACGACAGAAAAATTAAATTCATTTGCCGAAAAATTACTTAAAGAGGCCAAGGTTAAGTCAAATTTTAAGAATTGCGAAGGGTTTCCAGCTGTCCTTTGCCCTTCTGTTAATGAGGCTGTTGTCCATCAAGCCCCTTCTTCTTATGTTTTAAAAGAAGGCGACATTCTTACTCTAGATCTTGGTTTTATTCGACATGGTTTTCATACTGACGCAGCTATTACTGTTCCTATTGGAAGAATAACTCCTTCGGCTCAACATTTGATATCAGTTACCAAAGAATCTCTGCGGAGGGGAATTCAGGCTGCTTTTCCCGGAAATCATCTTGGGGATATTGGATATCAAATTCAACATTATGTTGAAGAGCAAAAGCTTAAGGTGGTTCACGACTTGTGTGGTCATGGAATTGGTCGAGATCTACATCAATTCCCCAATGTCTTAAACCAGGGATTTTTAGGAGAAGGGATGCTTCTTCGCCCAGGAATGGTTTTTTGTATTGAGCCGATGGTTTCTTTGGGAAGTCCGGAGATTGTCCTGGGACAAGATAGACAAGGCTATCTAACCGTTGATCATTCTCTTTCTGCTCATTTTGAACACATGGTAGCTATTGAGAAAAATGGGCCTCGTATTTTAAGCAAATTATAATTATCGATGTTTCCAAAAAAGCCTTTCTATAATTTAACTTGCGGCAATTTGACTTTTTCTGAAATGGTTGAAGAAATAATCCGCTATCAAAGGGAAAAACCCGAGGAATTTTATGATATTGTTGTTGGTTGCGATTCTTCTTCTGGAAAAAGCCCGGTTTTCCCAATCGTCATCGCTGTCTTGCGACGAGGGCGGGGCGGGCGGTTTTTTGTTCAGAAGATATGTTATTCAAAATCAGAAAAATTCTTAAACTTACATCAAAGAATTCTTCAGGAAATATATTTAGCTTGTGATCTTGCTCTAAATTTACGAGAAGCTCTTGAAGAAGAAAAGATAAAAAAGTTAATTAATGCCCGTTGTCAATTTCGTTTTATCCACGCTGATGTCGGGGTCAATGGGAAAACGAAGAATATGATTAAAGAAATAATTAATTTGATTAACAGTAACGGCTTTGAGGCGAAAATCAAGCCTGATTCTTATGCAGCTTCAACGGTCGCTGACCGTTTTACTTAATTGACTTTTTAATGAGCAAAAAGAATAAAAAAGAGAAAGTGATGGTTGCTTTGTCAGGCGGAGTGGATTCAGCGGTAGCCGCCAGTTTATTGCTCAAAGAGGGGTATCAAGTCGGCGCCGCCTTTGCTTATTTGGTTGATAATAATTATTTTGCTGAAAGTTTAAAAGCTGCTAAAACAATTGCTAAGCATCTTGGCCTTCCATTTTTTGTTTTTGATCTTCGGGATGAGTTTAGAAAAACAATAATTGACCCTTTCATTGAAGGGTATAAGGCAGGGTTTACTCCTAACCCCTGCGTTGTTTGTAATAAAGAGATTAAAGCCAGATTATTTATCGCTCGATCTTTAGAAAAAGGATTTTCATATGTTGCTACCGGCCATTATGTTCGGCGGAAGATAAATTCAAAAGGACAAATAGAATTATGGCGGGGTTTAGATAAAAGGAAAGATCAATCTTATTTTCTTTATCAACTAGATCAATCTCTCTTAAAAAGAATGATGTTTCCCTTGGGGGCGTTATTGAAAGACAAAGTTAAGAAAATCGCGACTAAGCAAGGAATAAAATCAATGGTGCGACCAGACTCACAAGAGCTCTGTTTTGTGGTAAAATCAAATGGAGAGTTTTTACGCTGTCGATTAGGAAAATCCCCGGGGGAAATTGTTAATATTAAAAATCAAGTTATTGGACAGCATCAGGGACTGTATTTTTATACGATTGGTCAACGCAAGAAAATTGGCTTGGGGGCAGGTCCCTATTATGTATTAGAGAAAAACAAGGAGCTTAATCGCTTAGTAGTCACTAAGAATAAAACTGATTTACAAAAGAAAGATTTTCAGCTAAATAATCTGAATTGGATTCAAGGAAAAGAGCCATTATTTCCTTTTTCAGCCCGAGTTCAGATTAGATACCAAGCGCAAGCTCGGAAAGGGCAATTAGTTCGGGAGCGTACGAGAAAATATTGTTGGCAATATTCCGTTCCTCAATCAGCAATTACTCTTGGGCAGTCAGCCGTTTTTTATCAAGGGCAACGAATGATAGGAGGGGGAATTATAATTTAAATA
Source organism: uncultured Candidatus Saccharibacteria bacterium (assembly GCA_964512355.1). GTDB lineage: Bacteria > Patescibacteriota > Minisyncoccia > Minisyncoccales > UBA1441 > CAZYFS01. The sequence goes on from CAZEHI010000015.1 coordinate 5,651, forward strand.
AATTCATGGATGAAATTGCAAGGATACAAGCAAATAACAAAATTCTTCGCCATAAATTAATTGATCTAGAAGGCGAGAAGAAACGGATCGAAAGAGAGCAAAATTCTTTAAATAGAAAATTAGAGGAGATACAGCGGACTTTTGAGATGGAAAGGGGGAGGCAGGAGTTGAAAAATCAACGCTTGATTGAAGAAATAAAAGAGAAAATTGATGTTTTGAATAAGAGAGAAGAGGAATCTAATCGCCTTTTAGAAGAAGTTGGTCGTAGTTTATTAAAACAAGAAGAAGAAAGAAAAAAGGCGGAAAGACAGAAGCAAAAAGCGGGAAAACAATTAGGAGCTCTTGACGATCAAATTAAGCAAAGTGAATTATTGCTAAAGCGGAAAAAGAGCGATCAGCAATATAAGCAGAAAAGGATAGAAAAGAAACTTGAAGTAGAAATACGTCAGAAAAAAAATCAGCTTGATCAGTTAAAAAGAAAGATGAAAGAAGTAGAAAGGGAAATTAGAGCGCAGGGAACTGAATTACAGCAAAGCTTGAGTCAACTTCAACGAGTGATGGAGGATGGGAAAATTAGCGATTTAGATAAGAAAAAAAAGGAACTTAACCATTCTTTGGAAACAATAAAGCACAATCTGTTAAAACAAGAAGGAGAAAAGAGAAAAATAGAAAGACAGAAACAAGAAACGGGGCAACAGTTAAGAGTTCTTGATAGTCAGATTAAGCGAAGCGAATCATTATTAAAACGGGAGGAAGATAGTCAGCAACGTGGACAAAAAAGGATCAAAGGGAAATTTGAAACAGAAATGCGTCAGGGGAAAAATCAACTTGATCAATTAGAAAAAAAGACAAGAGAGATAGAAGGAGAAATTAGAGTTCAGAAAACTAGATTGCGGTGGAGCTTGGGTCAATTTCGACAAGCGATGGAAGATAAGGCTCGCCAAAAAAATAAGTAATTTAATAAAAGATGAATTCTTCGATGGTTCATCAGAATTTCCTCCGCTTTTTTGAGCAAAGAGGGCATAAGATTGTGCCGTCTGGTTCGCTTATTCCCGCTGATAGCAGCGTTCTTTTTACTTCGGCTGGAATGCAGCAGTTTAAATCTTGTTTTTTAGGAGAAGACTGCTCTTTTCCTCCCCGAGTTGCTTCTTGCCAAAAATGTTTTCGTACTTCTGACATTAAAGAAGTTGGGGACGGACAGCACCTTACTTTCTTAGAAATGCTTGGGAATTTCAGTTTTGGGGATTATTTTAAGAAGGAAACAATGAAGTGGGCTTTAGAATTTCTTATTGATGAGTGCGGGTTGAGTTTTGAGCGTCTTTGGGTGACTTATTTCAAAGGAGAAGGGGAACTTCCCGCTGACAAGGAAAGCAAAAAGCAATGGATGAAATTAGGTTTTCCCAAAAGTAGAGTTTGGGGACTGAGAAAAACCGATAATTTTTGGGGACCGACAGGAAGATCCGGACCATGTGGGCCGACAGCAGAAATCCATTATGATTTAAAGCCAAGATATGGTCGAGAGGGTCAGAAAGACGAATTCAGCAGTTCATCTAGTCGGTTTGTTGAGATTGGGAATTTGGTTTTTAATCAATATTATCA
>CAZEHI010000016.1:0-1592 GCA_964512355.1 uncultured Candidatus Saccharibacteria bacterium
CCTCCTCCCCGTCAAGCAACATTTTGATGCTCCATTTAATTGCTGATAAAGGCGTCCTTAATTGATGAGCGGCTACCGAAACAAAAGAGGTCTTCATCTGTTGAACAAGTACTGCTCGAGAAATATCGTGGAAGATTATCAAATATTCGGTTATTTGCTGTTGCTGCCGTAAAGCAACGACCGAAACTTCGATTGTTTGATCTTTTCCCAGGGAAAGCTCAGCCTTAGAAATTATCTTGAGCTTGCCTTGTTTGCCTAGAACCAGATCTAAAACAGGAGCAAGAGGAGAACGTTTTCGTAATTCGGGAAGACTGCTCCCGACTATGTTCGAGGAATGAATCTCGAAGATTTCTTCCATTCTCTTGTTGACAATCTTAACAACATTATATTCGTCAACAATTAGTAGACCGTCAACGAAATTATTAATGATTGTCATCGTTTTCTCCTTTTCTCTTTCGGCCGTAAGCCGAGATTCTTCTGTATCTTCTAAAATATTTAAAAGGGCGTTAGACGTTTTCTTTAACTCCGCCATTTGTTGTTGTTGAAATTCATTTCCCGCTTTTTCGTCCCTGAATTTCTTTTGCTCCATTGTCTGATGAAATGCTCGCATTAGTTGCTTTGTTTGACGATCCCAAGCCCGATTCCTTATTTCTAAGACCTGTCTCCTTTCCTGGAGAGACTGGCGGAGATTAATCGCTTCAGTGTTCTTTTGTCCCAATCGATCTTGAAGTTTCTCATTTATTGTCTTAAGCTGTCGACTGGTCCAGCTTGAACGATCATGAGAATAATTTACTATCAGTTGCGTTGCAAAGACTAATATTCCACTCAGAATAACAGCAAGCACCGTCGTCGGAATCGAAGAGAAATATGCAGTCGGCAACGGATAATGTTTATAGCTTAGAAGAAAATCACTGTGCTCTAAAAGAGACAAAAAAGTTAATCCCAGCCAAACTAGAGAATAGAAGAATGTTTGGTAGGGAGCTACTCCAACAAGCGAAGAATTGAAGATCAAATAAAAAACGAAAAACAGAGCAGCAATATAGAAGAGGGGGAATGAATAATAGATGAGAACTGGAGCAATAAGATAAAAGCCGAACCAAACTGATAATATTTCCAGAACAAAAATACTAGCCAACAATCGATGTATTTGATCTTTTAATAGTTTAGGAGTTCTTTTGACATAATTAGCAAAGAAGAAAAACAAACTAAAGGAAAAGATAATCAAAAGAGTTCCTAGAAGACGATTGGGGAAACTTGGTAAAGAGATCAAAAATAAAAGTGAACACAAAATAAAGCCGGGAAGCAAAAATCCCCTTATCTTAACTTGTCGGCCAAGACTATGTGCCAAGATAGCTCTTTCCGCCGGTGAGAAAAGATTTTCTTTCTTACTCGAGTTCATTTTTCTTTTTTGAAGGATTATTCTCTTCGAGAGCCCCAATCTCTTTTTTCAATTCAATCATCTTAAGTTCTCGATTAACAGTTAGGCGGCGAAATCTCTCAAGTTCTTCAATTCTTTCATGTAGAGCTTCAGTCTTTATTCTATTTTCTTGCTTTAAGACTTCCGCCTGCTCTTTTAATTGCCTTGTCCGTGC
>CAZEHI010000016.1:1602-7142 GCA_964512355.1 uncultured Candidatus Saccharibacteria bacterium
TCTGCCACAAGCTATTATGGCTCTTTAATCCATTCCAAGTTGACATCGCCGTCATCATAATGATGGCAATGAGGGCAAGAAGAAATTTTACTAAAAGATAAGAATCCCCTTTTAAGAAAACGGGGGAGAAGAAAAGGAGACTTGATATTCCAATCAACGCTAAAAATCCTAAAAGCAGCGAGCTCTTTAGAAAAAAATTAGTGGCTAGCCAATTTTCTAAAAAGAGGAACAGGAGAAAGAAAGCAAAAAAAGACCCGGTCCAGTCAGTAGCGGTCAAATGAATGAGCCAAGTAGACAGGCTAACAAAGAAAACATTATTAGAAAGAAGGATTACTGTCCGGAATCTCTTTTCTGAATAAAGAAAGAGACTGGCAACAAGCCAGATTGCCCAAACTACTAAACCATTTCCTAAAGAGAGCCAGGGTCGAAATTGAAGAATATTATAATAGACACTGCTTAAAAGGATAGTCCCTAAAGCTCCAAAATTGATAAAAAGAAAAAGTGCTAGATTGCCTCTGTCTTTTTTTTCTTCTTTTAAAAAATTATCCTTGCGAGAAAAAAGCAAATGAAAATTAATTGGCGACATATTAAAATTAAGGGAGGTAATTTATTAAATTATAAAATCCAAGGGCCTGAAAAGCTTTCTTCATCCGCGCTTTATTATAACCTTTTTGACTACACTTTTCTAATTCAAAATTAGTTTTTACGTCTTGCTTAATTTTGCCCAACTTCCGACTCAGGATAATTTGCTGGCGATTCTTTCTTAAAATTGCTTGCTTTCTCTCCTCAATTTCGGCAAGACCATACCCCATCTCCTTATATAAGTTATCAAGCGAACCAAATTGTTTTAAAAGTTTGATGGCTGTTTTTTCTCCAATCCCGGGCGCTCCCGGAATATTATCTGATTTATCTCCTTGCAGACCCTTTAAATCAAGAAGTTGATTGATCTTTAAGCCTTCATATTTTTGTTGAACAGCCTTTCGATCATAGATTTCGACTCGACTTAATCCTTTTTTTAAAAGCATGACTTTTGTCCGGTCATTAACTAATTGAAGCAAGTCTCTGTCGCCGCTAAGGATCATGATATCAACCTTTTTAACCCGCCGGACTATGGTCCCAATAAGATCGTCGGCTTCATACCCTTTTTGGATGATTACCGGAATCCCCAATAGTCCGAGTAACTTCTTGATCTGGGGAATCTGATCATATAATTCCTGGGGAGCTTTGACTCTCGTTGTTTTATAAGGAGGATACATCTTTTGGCGAAAAGTTGGTCCGGGAGAATCAAAAGTTGCCGCTATATATTGAGGAGTTATTTCTCTCATTGCTTTAAAAAGCAAGGAAAAAAAGCCGTAAACGGCATTAATTAATTCGCCGCTGTCGGTCGTCAAGGGGGGTAGAGCATGATAAGCACGATGAATCAAGGCGTTGCTGTCAATGATAAGCAAAATAGGCCTGGTTCTATCGCTCACTTTTTCTTCCATAAAAAGAGTAGTTCTTTAAGAATTAAAGGAGATCCGGAAAAAACAATTTCCCTTTTATTAATATCACTAAAATTAAAATGAATTTTAATTTTAGGAGAAGGAAGAAGTCGCTTAATTTTATTCCCCCACTCCAGGGCAATAATATTTTCGCCGTTATCCAGAATCTCTGATAAGCCAAGAGCGTTGTTTTTTTCTCCTTCTTCTAAACGATAACAATCAAAATGATAAAAGAAGCGAAAAGGAAAATCCAGTCGTTTAATTTTATATTTTCGAAAAATAATAAAAGTTGGACTTAGAATTCGTCTTTTGATCTTAAGTCCTCTGGCCAATCCTTGCAAAAAAGAAGTTTTTCCACCTCCTAAGTCGCCTCCCAAAATTATCACGAAGGATTCTTTGTGGCTTATCTTTTCTTTAACGCGAGCAATAGCCTCAATTGATAGGTAGCCCAACCTTTTTGTTTCTGCTACACTATTAGTGGTAATCCTCATCACTTCAAATTAATACTAAAATAAAAAAGAATGGTTCAATTATGACGATAAGGAATAGAACCCAATTAGAAAAAGCGGCGGCTTTGATCAAAGACAGTCAGCAAATCCATATTTTCCCAGCTCTCTCAACCAAGCGGGATTTTCTCCTCCCTTCGCTAGGTTTGTTTTATGCTCTTCGAAAACTAGAGAAAGGAACTAGCTTAATTTTGGGAACATTGCCTTTAAGCGAACAAAGCTTGGCTCCTGAACCAATTGAGAATGAAAACAAAATAACCATTCTTTCTCCTTCTGCCGATAATATTAAGCATCTTCGTTATGAAAAAGAAAAAGGTGATTTGGTTCTCTATTTTGATAATAAGGGAGATGGCTTAAAAAAGCAAGATGTAATTTTTTCCGGCTTTTCAACTCAAAAACAGGCTGATTTATTAATAACAATAGGAATCACTAATCCTGGAGAGATTAAGCATCCTCTTTTTCAGAAGAACTTTCTAAAGACTTCCTGGCTGTCCATCGGAAATCAAAGCAAGAAAAGCGCTCCTTACCAGACAAGCCTGCCTTTTCTTTCTTCTACTCCTTGCGCAAAGACTGTTTTTCAGCTTTTAAAGAAGATCGATGAAGATTTAATCAACCAACAAAGCGCCGCTTATTTGCTGCGCAGTTTACGATTTTACCCGGGCTTCTCTCTTTCTGACAATTTCTTCCAAACTATCGCTAATCTTGTAAACCATCAGGCCCTGGAATACAGAATTAATCCTTGCGCAACTCAATCACTTGAACAATTAAATTTATTAAAAACATCGGTAAATAAATTGCGGTTTTCCCGGCCGGCCGGCCTTGTCTTCGCTAACTTATCAGCTAAGGATATAGAATTTAGCTCCTCGGCCGACTTAACTTTTCTCTTTCAAGAACTACGAAAAGGACTGCTTTCCCTTGGAAACCTCTTGATACTGTGGCCAATTGACAGTCGTCAATTTCAGGCTGTCGTTTATCTAAAGGACAAAAAGAAATTGTCCCTCCTCCAGTCTCATTACCAGGGAGTTGTCGATATTAATCGCGGTTTATTCTCTGTCCCCGGAAGAAACTCGCTCCTTGCTATTAAAAAAATAATTAAGGCGCTTTCTTAAAAATATTATGGCTAAAATTACTGGCGGTGTTTATATCAACCCATTCGTCATTGAAAAAATACTTCCTACTATCGAAAATATTCGCGACCTTCAGCAATCTATTGAGGAAAATCTCTCCGAGAACACCTCCCAAATAGTCGATATCATTCTTGGTGGAGCAATTGTTCTTCGTGCCTCTGATATTCACATTGAACCTCAAAACGAGAAAGTTCGGCTGCGAATAAGGATTGACGGAGTCCTCCAGACAGTAATTTATTTCTCGCCAACAGCTTATGAAGAAATAATTGAGCGTTTCAAGCTTCTTTCCCGTTTAAAACTAAACATTCGTCGGAAAGCTCAAGATGGTCGTTTCAATATTATTTTTAACCGAGGAGGAGAAAAGGAAAATATCGAAGTGCGAGCCTCTACCCTTCCCTCGGGGCACGGAGAAACCATCGTAATGAGAATCCTTAATCCAAAAAACCTGAAAGATATTAAAAAATTAGGGATTCGTCAAGACATCTTAGCCCTTTTCCAGCAAGAACTTAAAAGACCAAATGGAATGATTCTTGTAACCGGACCAACCGGTTCAGGGAAAACAACAACTCTTTACGCCTTCTTAAAAGCGGTTCAAAAACCAGGAATTAAAATTATTACTATTGAAGATCCAATTGAATATGAATTGAAGGGAATTTCTCAAACCCAAGTCAATCCAGCTTATGGATACGACTTCGAGTCAGGACTATCGGCTATCGTCCGCCAAGATCCTGATGTTATCCTTGTCGGAGAAATAAGAACTTATCAAACAGCAAAAATTGCCCTTCAAGCAGCAATGACCGGACATTTAGTTTTTAGCACTCTTCACACTAATGATGCTGCTGGAACAATTTCTCGTCTAGAAGCACTTGGGGAAAATACTTCTAATATCGCCCCGGCTCTTAATTTGGTCATTGCCCAGCGTTTAGTTCGTAATGTTTGCCCGCACTGCGCCCATTTTCTCAAAGCAACGAAAATAGAGAAAGAAAAGCTGCAGATGGGGATGAAAGGAAGTCCTTCTCTCCAAAAATTTGCCTCTCTTAATTTCGACAAGCTAAAAATAGCCCATGCAAATCCGGATGGTTGTAAATCTTGCAACTTTACCGGTTACCGTGGACGAACAGGTATTTTTGAAGCTTTTGCTGTTGACGATGAAATCGAAAATTTCATTCTTGAATCTCCGTCAATCCCTCGACTAAAAAATGCTCTAAAAGAAAAGGGGGTGACTTCCATGTATCAAGATGGATTAGTTAAGATAACCCAACAAAAGACAACTTTTGAAGAAGTTCTCCGAGTTAGCGAGAATGAATAATAATTCCTTCTTTTTATTGGTCTTTTTTTTATTATTGTCCTCTTTTTTCTTTCCCCTCAAAGCAAAAGCAAATTTTGCTCCTTTCATTATCGAAGTTCAAATTAGCGGGACTCAAGCTGATGAAGATTACATTAAAATTTATAATCCGCTTGATCAGGAAATTAATGTTAGCCATTATAAGCTTAAGAAGAAAAGTTCAACCGGCAAGGAATATTCTCTCCGGGTATTCCCGACTCCAACTATTATCCCTGCTAAAGGAGAAATTATTTGGGCCAACTCTAAAAATGAGTACGCCCAATCACTTTCTGCTCAGTTAGAAAGCGCCGGCAGCCTATCAATAAATAATAGTATCGCTTTTTTTGATAAAAATGGTAAAATAATTAGTGCTTTAGGCTGGGGAGAAGGAGCAAATCAATTTTCGGAGAGAAAGCTTTTTCCTCTCAATCCTCAAGCAAATCAGCAGTTAAAAAGAAAACAAGATCAGGGGAACTTTCAAAATACCAACTCTAACTTAGAAGATTTCTATCTTTCCCCGATTGAAGAAAAGTCAGCTGAAGCTTCCCAAAAAAAGAATCCATCTAATAACTCTTTTCCGGAAGATGATTCTATTCTTGGTTCTCAAACGCCTAAAAGTTTCCCAAAGAGCTTAAGTGCTTTCTTGGCAGGATTAAGTTTTGCTCTTGTCTTCGGTTTTATTATCATTGTTCTAAAAGAAAAACTATTATGAGTGGACACTCACACTGGTCAACAATCAAACATCAGAAAGAAACCGAGGATCAAAAGCGAGGAAAAAGCTTTTCAAAAATTGCTCGCCTAATTACTGTCGCCGCTCGAGAAAGAGGCAGAGATCCAGAAAGTAATCCGGAGTTGCGTTCGGCAATTGATAAGGCTAGAAGCGCCAATATGCCAACAAAAAACATTGATAACGCTATCGAAAGAGGCTCGGGAGAAATAGCGAAGGAAAACCTTCAAAAAATCACCTATGAAGCATTGGGACCAGGAAAGATTCGAATTATTATTGAAGTAATCACTGATAATAAAAATAGAACCTTAGAAAGAATAAAACAAACTTTGAATAAAAATAGCGGAAAGCTTGCCGAGATTGGTTCAGTCAAGT
>CAZEHI010000017.1:0-4879 GCA_964512355.1 uncultured Candidatus Saccharibacteria bacterium
TCTTTTGCGGATCATCAATAATCTGATTGAGAAGAATAGATAAAACTTGTCCCACTTTTGGCCCTGGTTCAATTTTTAAAAGGTCCATCACTTCCTGACCGGAAATTGCTAAATGGGAAACTGTTAGTGGATCACGGGAAACTCGTTCAACCATGTATTCCAAATGCCGGAGCTTGTAGGGCTTAGCCTTAGGAACTCCTGATCCAATTCGATCAGCCATTCGTACTTTAATCAAATCATCCATATTTTCTTTGCCAACCCGACGAACTAATTTTCGGACTGAAGCTTCACCAACTTCGCCCACGTTATAATAAAAAAGATGATAGCGAACAAGGCGGACGACTTGTTCTATTTCCTGGCGAGAAAATCGCAACCGGCTTAAAATCTTTTCGGTTATTTTTGCTCCCACTACTTCATGGTTGTAGAAAGTGGCATCTTCTCCTTCTCCTTCTTTGGTCGCCGGCTTACCAATATCGTGAAGCAGGCCAGCCAAACGAACAGCGAGACTAAAATCTTGGGCCGCCGCATAGTTAAGGGTCCGAATTGAATGTTCATAAACATCATAAATATGGTGCTTGTTCTGAGTTACTCCGTAGCTTTCGTCCAGCTCCGGAATGATAAACGCAAGAAGGCCAACCGTCCTTAATAATTCTATTCCCTCCGCTGCCCGCGGACTTTCTATTATCTTAATCAATTCATCGCGAACTCTTTCCTGAGAAATTATTTGGAGATCAGCCGCATATTTCCTTATTGCTTTTTGGGTTAAAGGATCAATAGTAAAATTCAAAGTAGTTGCAAAACGGACCGCTCGCATCATCCGCAAGGCGTCTTCATTAAATCGTCGGTTTGGCTGTCCTACCGCCCGAATGACTTTTTTCTCCAAATCTTCCTGCCCCTGGAAAAGATCAATTAAAGAAACTTCTTTTCCTTCCACTCTTAGAGCCATGGCATTAATAGTGAAATCCCGCCGGGCCAAATCTTCCTTTAGATGCTTGGTGAATTTAACCTTTTGAGGGTGCCTCTTGTCTTCGTAGGCTCCTTCAATTCGATAGGGAGTAATTTCGACATTGTTTAAAGAAGAATCCTTTGCCCCCGTCAAGACACTAACGGTGCCAAAATTATTATCACAAAAACTGCGGGGGAATAGTTTTAGCAACTGTCTTGGTTTTGCATTAGTGGCAACGTCCCAATCTTTTGGCCGCCGCCCTAAAACCAAATCTCTTACGCATCCGCCGACCAAGTAAACTTCGTAGTTCGCTTTTACTAGAGTTTCAACAATTTTTCTAATTTCCGTTGGTATTTTCTTGACCATATTTGTTATCTTATCATACCTTTCCACTTTTCCAATTGACCCAACCTTTGTTTTGTGATTAAATAAACAAAGAAAAGGGCGCGCCTGTAGCTCAACTGGATAGAGTGAATGCCTTCGAAGCATTAGGTTGCAGGTTCGAGTCCTGCCAGGCGCATTTAAGAAAAATAATAAATGTTTAAATATTGGTTAATTTTTGGCTTGCTTTTCCTTTTTCTTTTGCCAAGCATCGTTTCCGCTAGCGGAGGGATTTATAAAATTTATGATTTTGATCCCGACAGCGGGGAAATAGATCCTAATTCTTTTCAATACGCCCACTACGAAGGATTAGTTCCTTGCGGGAAAGAAATAGGCATTGGCTCAGATGTTGATGTTGACGGAAATTTAACTGGTTTTGTCCAAACCGTCGAGGTGCCCTGCCAGTTTTGTCATCTGTTTGTAATGCTTAACCGAATTATCCGCTTTACTCTCGCCGAATTAGTTCCTCTCCTATCAGTGGGAATGTTTGTTATTGCCGGAATGATGTTTTTTCTTGCTCAAGGAAATTCTGATAAATTAGGCCGGGCAAAACATTTATTCACCGGGGTAGTTATTGGTTTAGCGTTTATCTACGGCGCTTGGCTGATTACCAGCGCCCTCCTTTCCTTGGTGGGAGTCACTCAATGGACTGGCCTTCAGGGACAATGGTTTAAATTTGATTGCCCCGTTCATTATCCAGAAGATTATGTTGCGGGAGAATTCGCCGATCCGATTATTGATTACCCCAATGGACATTGGGAACCTTGTGACCCCGCCGACGAAGATTGCGCCAGCTGCACCGGAGAGGTGGTAGAGAGAACATTTTGGTGGGGCGCCGCCAGCTTTGACGAATCTTCTTCTCCCTGCCCAACAGGAGAAATCGCTGTCAGTGGACGCTGCCTTCCTGGAAGATGTGATCATCCCGACGACCCTGATTTAACTTCTAGTTCAGTTGGCTATCCTGATCCTGATGATTCCCAGAAATGGAGATGTAATTTCTACAAAGGCGGCACCTTTATTACCGGGCGAAGTGTTTCGGGGCGAATCTTTCGCTACTGCAATCCAGAATAAGCGTTGCCCCCGTAACTCAACTGGCAGAGTAGCTGCCTCTTAAGCAGCGAGTTCCAGGTTCAAATCCTGGCGGGGGCACCATAAACAATATTAAATTTATTATGTTAAACAAAGAAGAAAAAGAAAAAATTATCAAAGATAATCAATTGCATCCGAAGGATAAAGGTTCTTCTAAAATTCAATTGGCTTTGCTGACTGCTAATATTAAAAAGCTGAGCAGCCATTTTAAGATTCATCCTAAAGACAAGCATTCGCAAAGAGGATTAATTCAAATGATTGAAGATCGGAAGAAACAAGAAAAGTATTTAGCCCAAAAGACAAAATGAAAAAACCAAAACAACAAAGAGTAGGAGTATTTATGGATGTTCAAAATTTATATCACTCCGCTCGTAATATTTATAAGACCCGGGTTAATTTTTCCGAAGTTTTAAAAGCGGCAATTGCCAATCGCCAACTTATCCGAGCTTTTGCCTACGTTATCCGCACTAAATCAGGCGAAGAAAAATCTTTCTTTGAAGCTTTGACTGACTTGGGAATCGAAACGAGGATCAAAGATTTAAAAGAATTTTCCGGAGGAGCAAAGAAGGGAGATTGGGATGTTGGCCTAGCCATCGATGCCATTCGCACCTCTCCTAATCTAGATGCTATAATTATCGCTTCCGGCGACAGCGATTTCGTGCCCCTGATCAACTATTTGAGGGATCATGGCAAGAGAGTGGAAATCATTGCTTTTGGAAAAACAACCGCCGCTGAAGTTATTGAAGCTGCTGATGAATTTATTGATTTAGACGAAAACAATAGTCGTTTTCTTTTTAAACAAAAGTTTTATAAACGATTTCAGTTAAAGCCGGAGAGCAAGAAAAAATAATTTATTATGTTATGCAGCAAGAAGAATTCATAACCGAAATAGGAGGAAGAAAATTAATCGTCAAGATAGGAGATATTGCTCCTCAGGCCAACGGAAATGTTTTGGTCCAACACGGAGAAACAATGATTTTAGCCACTGTTTGTCTTAATAACCAAATAAGTGAATTCGATTTCTTTCCCTTAACGGTAAATTACGAAGAAAGATATTATGCTAGTGGAGAAATTTTAGGATCTCGTTATATGCGTCGAGAAGGAAGGCCTTCTGACGAAGCTATTTTAACTTCTCGCTTAATCGATCGGGCTATTCGCCCTCGTTTTCCAGAAGGATTCAAGAAAGAAATTCATGTTGTTGTTACCGTTCTTTCTTATGACAAAGAAAATGACCCAACTATCCCCGCCTTGCTGGGAACATCTTTAGCTCTGTCTTTATCAGATATCCCCTGGGACGGTCCGCTAGGAATAGCAAAATTAAAGCATCTTGGAGGAAAATGGATAATTAATCCTCCTCAAAGTGAGGAAAATAATTCTTCTCCGGAATTAATGCTTACTGCTCTTGAACAAGAATCGGGCTTTCTAATTAACATGATTGAAGGGCAAGCCGAGGAAATGCTGGAAGAGGAAATTATCGAAGGATTAAAACAAGCGCAAACTGCTTTTCGAAAGGTGATTGATTTCCAAAAAGAAATTATTCGGAAATTAGCTAAGCCGAAGATAAAAATCTCTCCTTCTCCCTTGCTTCCGGAAACAGAAAAAATGAAAAAGGAATTTTCTTCTTTCCTGGTTCAAAACCTAAAGAATTATCTGTTTGGTTTTCAAGGATTAGCAGCCAGAGAGAAAGAAGAGGAATTTAAGGAAAAAGCCGTTGCTTGGCTTGAAGAAAAATATCCTGAACAAATTAAAGTTGGATTGGAAATGCTTGAAGAGCAAAAAGCCGCTTTGGTTCGCCAGCGAATTATCGAGAAAGAAATTCGGGCGGATGGAAGAAAGTTAGATGACATTCGAACGCTTAGTGCCCAGGTAAGTCTCAGCCCGCGGGGGCATGGATCAGCTTTTTTTTCTCGAGGATTAACAAAAATCTTTTCAACGGTTACTCTAGGTCCACCCGAAGATCAGAAAAAAATTGAAGGAATGGAAGTTGTCAAAGAAAAAAGATTTATGCATCACTACAATTTTCCTCCTTTTGCAACTGGGGAAACTGGTCGCATTGGGAGTCCAAAGCGGCGGGAAATTGGTCACGGGCACCTGGCCGAAAAAGCACTGATTCCTCTTCTTCCTTCTTTCGACGACTTTCCTTATACTATTAGGATTGTTTCTGAAACCTTTTCTTCCAACGGATCAAGCTCAATGGCTTCAACTTGCGCTTCTAGCCTGGCTTTAATGGATGCCGGAGTTCCGGTAAAAGAATCTGTTGCCGGCATTGCTCTTGGCTTAATCTCCGCTGGGGAAAAATATAAAATCCTAACTGATATTCAGGGACTAGAAGATCATTACGGAGACATGGATTTTAAGGTCGCCGGAACAAAAAAAGGAGTGACGGCCATCCAGGTAGATGTTAAGATAAAGGGAGTCAGTTACGAGATTATTGAAGAGGCTTTAATCAAAGCAAAAAAGGCT
>CAZEHI010000017.1:4889-5763 GCA_964512355.1 uncultured Candidatus Saccharibacteria bacterium
GGCTCGCTTAAAAATTCTCGAAACAATGGCTGACTGCCTTTCTCAACCACGCAAAGAACTTTCTCCCTGGGCTCCTAAAATTATCGCTATTCAAATTTCGCCCGATAAAATTGGTTTAGTTATTGGTCCCGGCGGGCGGACCATTAATGAATTAAGCGAAAAGCATCAGGTAACTATCAAAATTGAAAATGATGGGAGAGTTTACGTGAGCGCTCTTGATCGAAAAAGAGCAGAAGAAGCCGTTCAGGAAATAGAGAAAATGACCGAGGAGCCAGAAATCGGGAAAATTTACCAGGGAAAGGTCAGGAAAATTATGGATTTTGGAGCTTTTGTTGAATTTCTCCCCGGGCAAGATGGATTAGTCCATATTTCTAAATTTGTTTCCAACCACCTCAACAAGGTAGAGGACGTCGTAAGCCTAGGAGATGTTATTCCCGTTAAGCTGGTTGATATTGACGAACAGGGCCGATTTAATCTTTCTGCTAAAGCGGCTGGATTTAATCCTAAAAAATAATTCAAGAGCATCATTATGCCTGAGGAAAAGTTGCGTAATGTCATTATCCGAACAATGCAAGGAGATATTCAGCGTCTTCGGAGAGGAGGGAAGCCTCTCCCCGAGAAACCTGTTCTGTTGACGGCCAAGGAAGCCAAGAAAGAGGGTATTTTAGAAGAAGCCCGCCAAGAGAGGAAACGAGTAAGATTAGAACGCAAACAGATCGAGAAACAAAAAGCCAAGCGGACAGAAAAGCTTGCGGTTGAAGCAAGAAGAAGGCAGGAAGAAGAAGCAAGGAGGGAACAAGGAGCTGAAGCAAGAAGAAAGCAGGAAGAAGAAGCAAGGAGGGAACAAGGAGCTGAAGCAAGAAGAAAGCAGGAA
>CAZEHI010000017.1:5863-6816 GCA_964512355.1 uncultured Candidatus Saccharibacteria bacterium
GAAGAAATACAGAAAAAGCAAAAAGCCAAGGAAAAACTTTGGCAACAAGAACTTTCACAAGCAGAGGGAAAGGCTGAAAAATTGGCCCGATCAGAGGAAACTCAATATTTGGGAAGGAAAAAGGCCGAAAGAGCGCTTTGGGCCGAAAAATTAACCCAGGCAAAGGAAAAAACCGAGGAATTGATTCAGAAGAGCCAACAGAAGCAGGAAGAAATTTTAAACAAGAAGAATTTTTCTCTAGGAATAGAGATCAAAGCAATCCAAGACAAATTAAGGGCCGTTCCTGAAAAAGAAGAGCCGATTAAATTGTTAATTCGGGAGCAGGAAAAGAAAATTGCTCAGCTTCAAGAAGAGCAAAAAAGAACAGCTGAGCGTTTAGAGAAAATCTCTTTAGCAAAAAAGGACGTTGAAAAGGAAGAAACAGGCGCTCAAATAGCAGAAAAACGCCGAAAAGCTGAAGAAAAACGTTGGGCCCTCGCTAATGAAGAGAAAGAAATCAAACAGCTAAGATGGCAAAAGGAAGACGAGCTTAAAAAAACCATAAGTAAATTAGAAACAATAAAAGAACGTTTCTTTTCTCTGTCAGAAAAGAAAGCCTTGCTAGAGAAGGAAGAGAGAGAGCTTGTTGATGCCAAAAAAATTATTAATTTGCGCCAGGAGAAGCAATCTCTGGGGGCAAAAATGTTGCGAATAGAAAAACTAGGGAAACTCCCCTGGAAAACGTTTCAACAATTGAACCAACAAAAAGCTCAGCTTCAAAAACTTCTTAATGAGATCCTCTCTCATGAGCGTGATATCGAAATTGAAAGCAAAGACGTCGAGGAAGAAATTCAAAAAACCAAGATTGTTGAACAAATACGTGAATTAACTCAGCGTAGTTGGAAAATAGAAAAAGAAAGACAAAACATTGAACAGAAGAGATGGAAGGTAGAAGAAGAAATGGAGAAAATTGA
>CAZEHI010000018.1:0-4386 GCA_964512355.1 uncultured Candidatus Saccharibacteria bacterium
AACCAATAATCAGCTTCTTCCCCTTCCCGTAAAGACTTACTGGGCCGAGCCGAGAAACCTCTTTGGCTAATCCTTGTTCTTTCTTGAATCTCTTGTCGTTCATTCTTTTAATGATTTCTGCTTCTTCAGTGGTATAACCAAATTCATCATGTTCATAGCCAGTTACTCGAACAACCTCTTCTTGTCCGGGAACTGCTCGCGGAGAAACACCACTTCTAGTAAATTGATAACTCTTGTAACTCTTTGCTGGATGTTCCAAAATAAATCTTTTTGGGCTAACTTGCCCGGGGCGTATTTTTTTGAAGACATAATAGCTTTCCGCTAAATGCTTATCGCTGATAACTATTGATAGCATCCGATATTTATAAGAAAGATAGAAAGCTTCAATTATTCTCCGATAAGCCTCTTCAGCATCCCCGGGAGCAATAACAAGACGAGGAAATTCTCCATGACCAATATTTAAAGCAAATTTGAGGTCGCCCTGCGAACTATAAGTGGGGACTCCCGACCCCGGAGAAGTTCGCTGAGCTAAGTAAAGAACGAGCGGGATTTCAGCCATTCCGGCCAAACTAACAGCTTCTCCCATTAGAGCTGCTCCCCCTCCCGAACTTCCCACCATTGTCGTTGCTCCGGCATAACTTGATCCTAGAGCAGCATTGATCACAGAAATTTCATTATCTAATTGAGCGGCCAAAAGATTGTCGCTCTTTTGTCTCTTGGCCAATTCATGCAACACCCCAGTTGCTGGAGTCATTGGATAAGCAAAATAAATATCAATACCTGATTTAATCGCCCCTTCGCTTATTCCTTTACTCCCGCTCAAGAAAGAAAGCGCCTTCTTCGAAGTAGGCAGCTTCTCTATTGGCCCGATAGATATTTTATAACCAGCTCGAATTGCTTTTTTAATTGCTTTAGCTCGCCGAGGGAATCCTTGAGCAGCAACTTCCAGCGCCAATTCTAATTCCAATCCCCATTTCCTTATCAAAACACCGATCAAAACATTATTTCCAAAAATGCCTTCTAAGCCTAATTTTTGCAAAATTATTTCTGTGTCAATTGAAACAATATCCCGTCCGTCTTCCTTTGCTCCAGTCAAAATAAAGCCGCCTGGTTTGAGATTTTTTCGATGCTGCTGAATCGTTTTTTTATCCAAGGCAAGAATTGCGTCGAATTTCCATTCATGTGAATAAACCGGGCAATCAGAAAGAGTAGTAATATTAAAATTATGGACTCCCTTAATAGCCGAAGGATAATCACGATAGGTAAAAGAATAAATGCCAAAACGGGTTAAAATCTTAGCCAGTAAAATTGAAGTAAAATTGGTTCCTTTCCCCGCTTCTCCTCCAATTAAAATAGTTTTCTTCATTCTTTAAATTTAATTATTGTTTTGTAATTTTCATTCAACTGCTGCACTTTTCCCTAAATTTTGCCAGCTTAAAAGACGCCTGTTCGGCACTGCCTCATCATAACATAAGGGAATTCTAAATTCCAAAAAGCCGGACCTCGGAAAAGGCCTCAGCTGTTTAGTCAACAACATTATTTTCGCCTATTATTTGCTAACAAAATTTATTAGTTTATCTGGAATAAAAATTACCTTCCTTAGCTTAATTCCAGAAAGACGCTTTTTAATTTTAGGCAAAGCTAACGCCTTTTCTTGGACCTCTTCTTGCCGTAATCCCGTCGGGGCAGCTAATTCTCCCCGGACTCGTCCATCAACTTGAATAATTAAAACTATCTCTTTCTTCTTCACTAGATTTTGATCATAAGTAGGCCATTTCTCAATAAAAATAGATTTAAACCTTCTTTCTTTCTTTTGCTTTTGCCATAACTCCTCTGCTAAATGGGGAGCGAAGGGAGAAAGGAGTAGAAGATAATTTTGAAAATCGCTTCGGCTGATTTTGTCTCTTTTTTCTATTTCTCTTAACAATATCATTAAGGCGCTAATTGCTGTATTGAATTTAAAATGTTCAATATCTTTTCCAACTTTCTTAATTGTTTGACAAAAGAGAACTTTTTCTTTTTCATCAACAGTTAGATCATCGTCGACAACTTTTTCTTGCAAATTCCAGACTCGCTGTAAAAAACGAGAAGTTCCTACCACACCATTTAATTGCCAAGTCCCGCCATCATCATAAGGCCCCATGAAGCAAAGATATGTCCGGACAGCATCGGTTCCAAACTTCTCGACAATGTTATCAGGGTTAACAACATTACCGCGAGACTTTGACATTTTTTGTCCATCCGGCCCTAAGATAATTCCTTGATGACGTAGTTTTAAAAACGGCTCAGAAAAATTGACCAATCCTAAGTCACGCATTGCTTTGGTGAAAAAGCGCGCATAGAGAAGATGCAAGACTGCGTGTTCAGTTCCCCCGATGTAAAGATCAACCGGGAGCCATGATTTTATTTTCCCCGGAGAGGCAATTCTTCTCTTGTTTTGGGAATCAACATAACGTAAATAGTACCAAGAAGAATCAACGAAAGTATCGAGGGTGTCGACTTCTCTTTTCGCTTCCCCTGAGCAAAGGGGACATTTTGTTTTCTGAAAAGCGGCTAAACGGGCTAAAGGAGAAGATCCATTTTCTGTTGGCCGAAAATCATCAAGAGGCGGTAAAATTACCGGCAATTGTTTCTCTTCTACTGGTACCCATCCATCTTTTAGACAATAAACCATTGGTATTGGGGTCCCCCAATATCGCTGCCGTGAGATAATCCAATCTCTCAATCGATAATGAACAGCTGACTTAATTTTGGTCTGTGATTGAAGCTTAATCTTAATTTTAGCCGCCGCCGCTATTGAAGAAAGATTATCCATTTCTCCGGAATTAATCAAATTGCCTTCTCCGGTATAAGGATCGGAAGAAGGAAAATCGCTGGGGGCTTGTATGACTTCTTTAATCGGCAAACTATATTTTTTGGCAAAATCATAATCCCGCTGATCATGAGCCGGAACCGCCATCACCGCTCCAGTCCCGTAATTCATTAAAATATAATCAGCTAAGAAAATAGGGATTTCTCCTTTAGTAGCTGGATTTTGAGCCTTTATTCCTTCTAAGATAACTCCTGTTTTTTGTTTAACTGAGCTAAGGCGCTCTCTTTCTGTTTTTCTTGCTGTTTTCTCAATATACTTATTGACTTGATCCCAATTTTTAATCCCTGTCTTAATTTTTTCAATAAGAGGATGATCAGGAGAAAAAACAAGATAAGTTGCCCCAAATATGGTATCGAGGCGCGTTGTAAAAACTCTCACTGACCCGCCAATGTTTAAAAGAAAATCTATTTCGGTCCCTTCCGAGCGGCCAATCCAGTTCCGCTGCATGGCTTTCGTTTTCTCTGGCCAATCTAATTGATCTACCCCTGACAAAAGTTCTTCCGCATAATCGCTAATTCGGAAAAGCCACTGCTCTATTTTTCGTTGAACAACCTGAGTCCCGCACCTTTCGCATTTTCCTTCGACAACCTGCTCGTTGGCGAGAACAGTCTGACAATGAGAACACCAATTAGATTTAACTTTTGCTCGGTAAACTAATCCCCTTTTGTAAAACTGGAGGAAGAGCCATTGCGTCCATCGATAATATCCCGGATCGGAAGTAACAATTTTCCGCGACCAATCATAAATGGTCCCAATAGTCTTTATCTGCTTTTCCATCCGCTCAATGTTTTGGCGAGTCCAATCTTTTGGATCAATGTCGTGCTCAATAGCTGCATTCTCAGCCGGAAGGCCAAAACTATCAAAACCGATTGGCGACATTACGTTGAATCCTTGCATTTTTTTAAAGCGAGCATAAACATCAGCCCCAACATAATTATACCAATGACCAATATGAAGATTCCCGGAAGTATAGGGGAACATAACTAGATGATAAAAATTCTTTCGACCAGGGACATGATCGGAAACTTTATAAATTTGTTTCTCTTCCCATCGTCGATGCCATTTTTCTTCAATGTTGCGGGGATAATAGTTTTCCATAATTTCAAACTATAGAGTAAAAAAGAAAGATTTTCAATAATTCCGGCTAAAGATGAAATAATTTCTTGGCATTCGTTGTTGTTTGCTGAGCTACTTCTTCTAATGATTTATTTTTGACTTTAGCAACTTTCTCAACAATATACCGAACATTGGCCGGAACGTTTCTCTGATTCTCTAAAAAGGGAGGACAAAGATAAGGGCTGTCGGTTTCCACTAACATTCTATCAAGAGGAATACTTTTAATAACGTCATCTAAATCAACCTTGAAAGCAATGCCATTAACTCCGAGATAGAAACCATAACCTAAAAAACGCTGGGCCTGCGAAAGCGTTCCCTCAAAGCAATGAATAACTCCTTTTAGTTTCTGATGGGAAAATTCTCTTTCGAAGATATCTAATAATTGTTGATCAGCTTGA
>CAZEHI010000018.1:4407-6287 GCA_964512355.1 uncultured Candidatus Saccharibacteria bacterium
TGTTTCCTCTCGATGATAAAAATCTAATCCAATTTCTCCAATAGCCACTACCTTGAGTTGCCGTGCCAGTTTTTTATAAGAAACAAGGTTTTCTTTTTCTTCTTCAAGAGGATGACAACCAACCGCTGCGTAAACTCCTTTGTCATATGTTTGGGCAATCGCTACGGCCTTCCGGGAAGTTTCTAAATTAACACCGACATTAATCATCCAGGTATTCTTTCTGAGAGCTTCGTCGGCAACCGCTTTCCAATCGTCTTGGAACTCTGGCAAATTAAGATGACAGTGACTATCAAAAAACATTAATCGGTTTTTGGGAACAATGGCTTTTCCGCCTTTCCCTCTTTAAGATATTGTTGTATTCTGGTCGCGCTCTGCGGGAGGAAAGGAAAGAGAAGAATTGATATTTCCTGAAGAATAAAAAGGAGGTTGTCAACGACCTCCTTTTTCTTTTCTGTTTCTTTCCATAATTCTTCCTGCTCAATATATTGGTCGCAAAAAGCTATTAAGCTCCAAATCAAGCTCAACGCCTCGCGGAAATCAAATCTTTTTATTGCTTTCTGGAAAGATTTTTTTACCTCTTCTATGGCCTCTTTTGCGCTTTCATTGGATAATTCTAGAGATACTTTTGTTTTCTGAGCCAAAGGAATAATTCGAGAAAGAAGGTTTCCCAAACCACTTGCCAGATCAGAATTGTAATGTTCTTCAAATTTAGCAGTAGAAAAATTGCCATCTTTTGTTAGGGGCATTTCCCGAAGCAAGAAATAACGGACGGGATCCGCCCCGTATTTTTCAACCAAAGAGAAAGGATCAACCGTATTTCCAGTTGTTTTAGACATTTTACTTCCCTCCATCGTAAAAAACCCATGGATAAAAATAGTTGAGGGAAGAGAAATCCCCGCCGAGAGTAACATTGCCGGCCAGTAAATAGCATGAAATTTCAAGACATCTTTCCCAATAATGTGAATCTTGGACGAATTATTTTCCCACCATTCTTGAAATTTCTTTTGATCTTTTCCATAACCGAGGGCGCTGATGTAATTAATCAGGGCATCAAACCAGCACCAGATCTTCTGGCTTTTGTCGCCGGGGACGTCAATGCCCCACCCGAGAGCTCTTTCTTGAGAACGGGAGATGCAAAAATCTTCTAATCCCCCTCTAATAAATCCAAGAACTTCATTTTTCCGTTCTTCAGGAACAATCTTAATTTTGTCATCTTTAATAATCCTCTCCAATTCTTTTTGGTAAGAAGATAGCTTGAAAAAATAATTTTCTTCTTCTATTTCCTCTGGCCGAGTATGATGAACCGGACAAAGCCCGTCCTGAAGATCAGTCGATTTAATGTAAGATTCGCAGCCCGCACAATAAAATCCTTTATACTTTTTCCGATAGATATCTTTTTTTACTTTCTTCCAAAATTTCTGCACTGCCAAAATATGTCTCCTTTCCGTTGTCCGAATAAAATCATCGTAAGTTAGATTCAAGGCTTGCTTTAGTTTATAAAATTCGTCAGCATTTTTTTTGACAAACTTTAAATTTGGCAACCCGGCTTCTTTAGCTGCCTGGATGATCTTTAGTCCATTCTCGTCAGTTCCACTTAAAAAGAAGACCGCTGCCCCTTGCTGGCGGAAATAACGAGCTAAGCTATCGGCTTGAACTTTTTCCAAGGCGTGCCCCAAATGAGGAGCAGCATTCACATAATCGATAGCAGTACTAATATAAACTTTAGAAGACGAATTTTTATTCATGTTCGATAATGACGACGAATTCTCCTTTTACTTTCCCCCCTTCTATTTCTCTAATGACCGAAGATATTTTCCCTTGATGCAACGTTTCGAACTTTTTGGTCAACTCACGACCAACAAAAACATTTAGGGTTTGAT
>CAZEHI010000019.1:0-569 GCA_964512355.1 uncultured Candidatus Saccharibacteria bacterium
TACAAAAGAAGATTTATCCCTTTTCCTTCTTGGTTCCAATGGAAACAGTTTTTTAAAGTTTCTAACAAGTGGGAAAAAATAATTTTAGGATTATTAATTCTTATTGCTATAACTAGTAGCGCTTTTTTAATTCTTCAATATCAGCAAAGCAACACCATAATCCGCCCGGCGGCCGGAGGAACATTACGAGAAGGAATAATTGGCCAAGCGCATTTTCTTAATCCTATTTACTCTTCTCTTAATGATCCTGACCGTGACATTGTTGAACTTATCTTTTCAGGATTAATGAAATACGGGGCCAACGGAGAAATAATTCCCGATTTAGCCCAAAGCTACGAGATAAAAGAAAGCGGGAAAATATATGAATTTACCCTTAGGGACAATCTTTATTGGCATGATCATGTTGTTTTAACAAGCGATGATATTATTTTCACAGTAAAAACTATTCAAAACCCTGATTACAAAAGCCCTTTGCAGGCTAGTTGGTTTAATGTCAAAGCAGAAAAAATCTCTAGTCAGAAAGTCCGTTTTATCCTTACTATCCCCTACCCCAATTTTCTCGAAACAAT
>CAZEHI010000019.1:579-6218 GCA_964512355.1 uncultured Candidatus Saccharibacteria bacterium
CTAAAAGCTTCCCTCTAGCCATCTCTTCAACCCAGTTGTTAGTAGGATCAGGACCTTTCCAGTTTAAAGATATTCAATTATCAAACAATAGACAAACTATCAATTCGCTTAATTTAGAAGCAAACCCTTGGTATCTGCCAAGCAAGCCTTTAATTTCACAAATATCCTTCCGCTTCTTTGATAGCAAGAGTGATTTGATTGAGGCTGCTCAAAAAGGAGAAATTGATAGCTTTCTTGCCAGTGATTTCCAACATCTCGATAAAATCCCGCAAGGCTTCTCTTCAAGAACTTTGGACATGCCTCGATACTTTGCTGTTTTTCTAAACCCCAATAGATCTAATCTGTTAGCCCAAACAGAAATAAGAGAAGGATTAAATTATGCTACAAATCGGGAAGAAATTGTTGAAAATATTTTAAAAGGATATGGGCAAGCTATTTATTCTCCTATCCTCCCCAATTTTTATAATTTTGCCGAACCAGAAAAGGATTATTCTTATCAACCAGAAAAAGCAAGTGAAATATTTGATCAATTAGGATTCAAATTATCTGACCAAAGCCAATTTCGAGAAAAAACAATAATTTCGGCATCAGAACCAGTATTCACAAGCGATCTTCGACAAGGAAATAAAGGAGAAAAAGTAAGAGAATTGCAAAGATGTCTGGCCCAATTCCCCCTTCTGTATCCAGGAGGAAAGGAAACTGGTTATTTTGGCCCAGAAACAAAAGAAGGAGTAATTAATTTTCAAGAAAAATATAGCACTGATATTCTTGAGCCATGGGGGTTCAGTCACGGAACTGGCATAGTTGGAAGAACTACCCGGGAGAAACTTAATGATGTTTGCTTCCCTCAATCGGAGAAAATACAGCCACTGAAGATAACTCTTACCACTATTGATCGGCCAGAGCTCATCGAAGTCGCTAAATTATTAAAAGAACAATGGCAAGAAGCCGGTATAAAAACGGAAATTGATACTGAGCCCACTTCTGTTCTAGAAACAGAAATTATTAATCCTCGCAATTACGAAGCCTTGCTTTTTGGAGAAATATTAGGCATGATGCCTGACCTTATCCCCTTTTGGCATTCGAGCAAACAATATCAGCCTGGTTTGAATCTTGCTCTTTATCAAAACGAAGAAGCTGATCAGCTTTTGGAAGAAGCCCACCAAACTCTAGAATCCGAGCAAAGACAAGAAAAATATGAAGAGTTCCAAGAAATCCTTCTCGGAGATGCCCCCGCTGTTTTTCTTTATCGGCCTTCCTCTCTATACTTTTTCTCTTCTAATCTTAAGGGAAACAAGGTAACCAAAATTGCTGATCCCTCCAAGCGCTTTGCAACCATTTATCAATGGTATCTCCGCACTAAAACTATTTGGCAATAACTAAAGCCGAGGTGATGAAACCGGTAAACATGCGCGGTTCAGAACCACGTGTTCGCAAGAACTTGCGGGTTCAAATCCCGCCCTCGGCACCTTTTCTCACTAATTAAAAAATCTATAATGCAGGAAAAAACTAAACTACAAATCATTCCCCTGGGAGGCTTAGGAGAAGTTGGTCGCAATATGACCATTTTAGAATGGAACAAAAAAATAATAATAATTGACATTGGAGTAGGCTTTCCGGAAGAAGGAACTCCGGGAGTTGATTATCTAATTCCTAACACTAATTACCTTCAGAAAAGAAAAGAGGACATCTTGGGAATAGTCTTTACTCATGGCCATTATGACCATATTGGAGCCGTCCCTTATGTCCTCGACCGATTAGGAAATCCTCCGATGTTCGCCTCGGGCTTAACGCGAGAAATCATTCTTAATCGAGAACAGGAGTTTCCCCACCGCTCAAAGCCGAAAATAACCAGAGTTAAAAATGGAACAGAAATTATTTTAGGCCCCTTCAAGATTGTTTTCTTTCACCAAAACCATAATATTCCTGGGAATCTAGGGCTTTTTATTGAGACTCCTGTTGGAAATATACTTCATACTTCTGATTTTAAATTTGACGAAACTCCTGTTAACGAAGAACCCAGTGATTTTAAAAAATTAAGAGATTTCGGAAGAAAAGGAGTGATTCTCTTAATGTCTGATTCGACCGATGCTGAAATTAAAGGACATTCCTTTTCCGAAAAACTCATTAATGAAAATTTAGATAAGTTGATTCGTTCAGCCAAGAAAAGAATAGTTATTTCTACCTTCTCCTCTCTTCTTAACCGCATTCAACAAGTTATAACCTGCTCGGAAGAACATGGTCGCAAGGTTATAATTAGAGGGAGATCTATGCAGGAAAACATAGAGATTGCCCAACGCTTGAAATACTTAAAAGTCAAAAAAGGGACTTTCATAAAATCAAAAGACTACTCAAAATATCCTCCTGATAAGATAACTGTTATCTGTACGGGGAGCCAAGCTGAAGATCAGGCGGCCTTAATGAGAATAGCTAATAACGAAGATAAGTTTATAAAATTGAGTCCGGGAGACACCGTCATCTTCTCGTCCTCTATCATTCCTGGAAATGAAATATCCGTCCAGCATCTAAAAGATCGACTATATCAAGGGAAACTTAACATCATACATTATAATATGATGGATATTCATGCCGGTGGACATGCTCAACAAGATGAATTACGCCAAATGATTAATCTGGTTAAACCAAAATTCTTTATGCCGATACATGGATACGTTTCGATGCTTATCACTCATAGAAAATTAGCGATTGAAGAAGGAATTCCTGCTGAGAATATTATTGTTGCTGAAAATGGAAATATTATTGAGGTAGATCCCAAAAAGATCGCCGTTTCTAAAGAAACTGTCCCCGCTAATCTTGTTCTCGTTGACGGTTTGGGAATTGGCGACGTAGGAGAAGTAGTTTTAAGAGATAGAAAAAACCTAGCTAAAGATGGAATGTTTGTTCTTATTGTCGCTGTTGATCATAAAACAGGAAAGGTACAAAATTCTCCTGATATAATCTCGCGAGGGTTTATATATCTTAAACAATCACAAAAATTACTAAACGACGTCCGTAAAGAAGTAATCAAAATTGTCGATAGAAGTTGTCAGAACAAAATGCTCCTTGATGCTGCTTATATTAAGGATAATATTCGGAATGAAATTGGTCTCTTTCTTTTTCAAAAGACAAGAAGGCGACCGATGGTTCTTCCGGTAATTATTGAAATATAATTATGAAAATATTCTCCGGCATCCGCCCTAGCGGACAAATACACATTGGAAATTATCTCGGGGCCATTCAAAATTGGCTTGAGCTTCAAAAAAAACATACTTGCTTTTTTTGTCTTGTTGATCTGCACGCCATTACTACGCCTTATTTTTCTGACAAACTGAAAGAAAACGTTTTGGAGCTAGCTTTGTCTTACTTAAGCCTGGGGCTTGATCCA
This sequence comes from uncultured Candidatus Saccharibacteria bacterium, assembly GCA_964512355.1. Taxonomy (GTDB): domain Bacteria; phylum Patescibacteriota; class Minisyncoccia; order Minisyncoccales; family UBA1441; genus CAZYFS01. The sequence continues at coordinate 3,965 of CAZEHI010000019.1, forward strand.
AATAAATCAACTCTTTTTATTCAATCCCAGATTCCGAATCATGCCGAATTGAGCTGGTTATTAGGAACCATCACTCCGGTGGGGGCGTTGACAAGAATGACTCAATATAAAACAAAAGTCGCCGATACAATTCCCATGGCTGGTTTGCTTCAATACCCCGTCTTAATGGCAGCTGACATTCTGCTTTACAAGGCTGAAGGAGTTCCGGTAGGAGAAGATCAAAAGCAACATATTGAATTTGCTCAGATGCTGGCAAAAAAATTTAATCATAAGTTTGGGAAAATATTTCCGATTCCAAAGGCAATCATTTCTAAGCAAGGGTTTCGCATTAAGTCTTTGCAATCTCCCCGACAGAAAATGTCAAAAACTGATAATTCAAAAAGCTACATTTCTCTTCTTGATAATTCCAAAGAAATTCAATCTAAGATTGCTAGCGCCATTACTGATTCTGGACAAGAGATAAAATATGACCCCATTCACAAACCGGGGATATCTAATCTGATAACGATATACTCTCTCTTCCAAAAAATACCAATTAAAACTGTCGAGAAACAATTTTGCCAAGAAAATTATCGCAAATTCAAAGACAATCTTGCTCAAGTTATTATCGAGTCTTTGACTCCTTTCCAAAAAAGATATAAGGAGCTGAAACAGCAACCAGGCAAAGTCCGAGAAATATTACATCAAGGACAATTAAAAGCTCAAAAAGTCGCTGATCAAACACTAGAAGAAGTCAAAAGAGAAATGGGGCTGTTTTATGAGAATTGACGAAAAGGGGAAATTACTTTATGATGAAAATACTAATTTTAATCTAAGATGAAACTATACCGATTGGTATTTCTTGTTTCTTCAAGGCTTGAATTGAAAAAAGCTAAAGAAGTGACGCAAGGAATACAAAACTTAATAAAAGAAGGAGAGGGAGAAATAAAAACAACGAAAGAAATTTCAAAGAAAACTTTAGCCTATGAAATCAAAAAAGAAGGCGAAGCTTACTTGGGAAGCATTCAGTTTAACTATCTTGCTGAAAAAGTTCCTAATTTAGAAAAAAACCTAAAAGAACAATCCTCAATATTAAGATTCTTGATTACTGCCGTTCCTAAGAAGAAGAAAATCAGAACAAAAAAAACAAGACCCTCAATCGAGAAAGCGCCAGATATGGACATTAAAGCCAAGGAAAAAAAGATTAAACTCGATGAAATAAATCAAAAAATAGATCAAATTCTTAAAAATTAAAATGACTATTTATAATTTCGAAGACAATAACAAAGATAGAAATTTTGCTTTAATCCCTGATGGTATTTATGACGCCCATATTGAAGCGATTGAAGAACGAGTCGCCCGCTCGAATAATCATTACAAACAGGTCACTTTCCGATTATTTGGGCCACGGGCGGAGAAAGCAAAAGTAAATAATCGACTAATTTGGGATAATTTAGTATTATTGCAGCAGGTGGAGTGGAAGATACAAAACCTGCTTTATGCTTGTGGCCTCCCCTATGAAGGAACCGTCACTCTTTCTGATGGATGGAACGAGCTCGTCGGCAAAGAATTAAAGCTGGGAATTGGAAGCAGGGAATATCAAGGACAAAAACGAAACGATGTTAAGAATTTCTACACGAAGACAACTAAATTTCAATCTCCTTTCGAAGAAGCTTCTTCGGGAGAAGAAGACATCCCCGTAGTAGAAGATGAGAAGAAAACAGAAAAAGAGCTCTCAAAAAAGAAAAAACCGTCTTCTAGTAAGAAAAAGAAAAAAGAGGAAGAAATCAACATTAATGACATCCCCTTTTAATTAATAACTATTATGTCTATTTGCCCACTTTGTCAAAAAGAAATAGAAAGGATTGATTTTACTGATGTCGAATTGTTAAAACAATTTACCTACAATCAGGAGAAATTAAAGCCCAGACGAAAAACTGGGCTTTGCGCCCAACACCAAAAAAAAATAACGCAGGCAATTAAGCAAGCGAGATTTTTAGGATTAATGCCCTACGTTAATAAATAAAAAGAAAGTTATTCTTCGTTTTCTTTGGCGTTGTTAATAATTTCTTTTCTAAGTGCCCGAGCTGTCTTCGGATGTTCCCGAAGATATTTTTCTGTCTTATTCAGTCCTTGTCCAATTTTTTCTCCTTTGTATTCAAACCAACTCCCCAACTGCTTAACTATCCCCTGACTAACGCCCAAAGCAACTAAATCAGCATTTCGAGCAATCCCCTGACTGTAATAAATATCGAACTCCGCTGATTTAAATGGA
>CAZEHI010000020.1:0-6212 GCA_964512355.1 uncultured Candidatus Saccharibacteria bacterium
TCCTTTAATTCAAAGAATGGGGCGATTTGGAGAATTCTACGCCTGCTCTAATTTTCCAAAGTGCAAGTACACCGAACCATTAGCCACTAAAAAAACCGGTGTTAAATGTCCGAAATGCCAGCAAGGAGAATTAATTGAAAAACGAACGAAGAAAGGAAAGATATTTTATGCCTGCGACCAATATCCTAAATGTGATTTTGCCCTTTGGGACAGACCAACCGGAGAAAAATGCCCTGAATGTGGTTCGCTTTTGGTCGAATCTGGAAAGAATAAAGCAAAGTGCAGTAACAAAGATTGCCAATTCCAGAAAAATGTGGAAAAATGAAGATGAGCCGAGGTGGTGAAATTGGCAAACACGATGGATTCAAAATCCATTGCTCGCAAGAGCTTGAGGGTTCAACTCCCTCCCCCGGCACCCGTACATTGAAAGCAAAACTTAAAAAAGGAGCTTAGCTCCTCTTGGACTGTTTCTATTAGTTTACTTTTTTTAGTTTTCTCGTTAAGGGATTAACCCCTTGACTGGTAAGCTGTTTTTCTTTTAACGATCTTGCTGTGTTGTTGTCTCCTCTAAGTAAAAAAACAAGCCTTTCTTATTAATGTTTAAGCTTGTAGATAATTTAATTAAATCTAACTGGTTAAAGACTCCTCGAATCATTGAATCTTTTCGGACAATTCAGCGAGAGGACTTTCTACTAGATAGCCTAAAAAGAGAAGCTGATATTGACGAAGCCTTTCCTATTGGTTGGAGACAAACAATTTCTCAGCCTTCGGTAGTCGCTTTTATGCTTGAAAAGCTCCAGCCACAAGCTGGCGAAAAAATATTAGATATTGGTTCCGGCTCAGGATGGACGACTGCTTTATTGGCTAATATTGTTGGAGAAAGAGGCCGAATAATTGCCTTGGAAATAATTCCAGAGTTAAAAGAACTCGGCCAAAACAACGTAAGAAAATACAGCTTTATTAAGAAAGGAATTGCAAAATTTATTGAGGCTGACGGCTCAAAAGGTTATTTAGAAGAAGCTCCTTTTGATAAGATTTTATGTTCCGCCGAAGCAAAAACTCTTCCGCTTGCTTGGAAAAGACAATTGAGGCTCGGCGGGAAGATTGTAACTCCTCTTGATGATTCAATATGGGTTTTTAGTAAAAAATCAAATAATAAATTTATTGAAGAAGAATATCCGGGATTTATATTTGTCCCTTTAGTGAGCAAAGACAAATAAATTATCCCCATTTTAAAGCTTCCTGTCTTTGTTCTGCTCTTAGGCTAAAAATTATTTACAAATCAAGATCAATACTAATGGGACAATGGTCTGAGCCTTCTATTGTATTAAGAATAGAAGCTTTTTTTAATTTTTCTTTTAGCTTTTGACTAATTAAAAAATAATCAATCCGCCAGCCGATATTTTTCTTTCTGGCTCCATAAAGGTAAGTCCAATAAGTATAGCGACCACCTTCCGAAGAAAACTGGCGAAAGGTGTCTAAATATCCTTGCTCAAGAAACATTCCAAACCAATTTCTTTCTTCTTTAGTAAAGCCAGCGTGATTTCGATTTTCCTTTGGTCGAGCAATATCTATTTCTTGATGAGCTACATTAAAATCCCCTCCAATAACTAGCGGCTTCTTTTTTGATAAATCCCGACAATACTCAGTAAAAAGCTGATTAAAGGCCAACTTAAATTTCAATCTCTCCAGTAATCTTTGGCTGTTAGGAAAATAAGCATTGATCAAAAAATAATGGGGAAATTCTAAAGTTAATATTCTTCCCTCCTTATTAATTCTCTGATCGCCAATTCCCTTAATAATTTTCTTTGGTGATCGCCGGCAATAAGTTGCTACTCCGCTATAACCTTTTTGAAAGGCTGGATACCAGAAACTATTGTAGTGAGGAAAATCCCTCAACTCTTTATCAATGTCGCTCGTCCCAACTTTAATTTCCTGGAAGAGATAAACATCCGCCTGACTCTTCCCCATAAAGTCAAATAACCCCTTCTTTCTTGCTGCTCTAATTCCGTTGACATTCCAAGAAATAATTTTCATCCCTGAATAATTTTAAACTTGATGTCTTTTTTCGTCCGCGCTTTTGCTGAATAACGAATAATCATTTCCTTCGCCTTTTCTATCTGAGCAATAAAAGCTTTTTGCTTAGCAGCAAGATTATGTCCTAGAATTACTGGTCCGGGGTAATTTTCCATTTCGATTAAAAAGTCACCTTTCCGAACTAAATTTTTAATTTTTTTATTCTCCTCTTCTTTCCGTCCAACTATTAACCAAACTCCTTCTTGGAAAAATTGTCTCCCATTTTTTAATAATTCAATATCATTTTTTACTAAAGAAGATTTAAAACTAAGTAATTTTTTTAACTTTAGAGAAAATTCTGGATCAGTCAAAAGACACCCTCCCGCTGGGCTAGGATAATCCTTAAGCTTGTATTTTTTTGCCAGCTTCATCTGTTCTTTCCGAGAACGGCCAACAATCTCTTTCAGCTTATTCCGGTTAATCCATCCTTTTTCTTCCGGAACCGTAATTTGCAGCAACTTCGCTGAAAGCGGACGAAGAAGAAAGCCTTGTAAGCCAGCTTCTTTTTCTACCAATTTCATGCTCTGCTTTGATTGAGTCATCGGTCGCTCCTTCAAGACCTCTCCAGTAACTACAAAATCGAATCCTTCCTCGGCCATAATTTTCCTGGCCCGTCGCAACATTAAGATGCGACAATCCAGACAAGGATTCATGTTTTTACCATAGCCATGTTTAGGTTTTTCGACTGAAGCAAGATGTATTTCGGCTATATCAACAATTTTTAATTTTAGTTTTAATTGTTTTGCCGTCCTCTCCGCTTGTTCAGCATCAAAAAAATAACTGATGAAAGTTAATCCCACTAGATTCAATTTTTGTTCCTGAAGCATTTTAACTACCAACATTGAATCTAGCCCTCCCGAGAATAAAACTAAAACTTTATTTTTTCTCATCATATATCTTTCCAAAATTATTTTTAATCAAGGAAGCCGGCGGGATAACAGCTCTTGCCGCTATTAACACCCCCGGCATAATTGAACTATTAACCCCTGTTTTGACCTCATCGCCTAAAACAGCTCCAAATTTTCTTCTCCCAGTGTCGATTAATTTCCCTCTGACTTTAACTTTAATTGTTTCTTCGTCAAAACGAAGATTGGCGAAAACCGTCCCGGCCTCAATGTTGCAGCGACGGCCAATAATTGAATCACCAAGGCAGCTAAGATGAGCAAGGTAAGTTCCTTCTCCAATAATTGAATTTTCAACTTTGACACCAGCCCCCAAATGACAATTATTACCAAGAAAGGTTCCCGGTCGCAAATAAGAATTAGGACCGACTACGCTTCCTTCTCCAATCCAGACCGGGCCTTCAATATAAGTTCCGCTTTTAATCAAAGCATTTTCCCCAATTACTATTTTCTTCTTTTTTTTGAGATGAACGTTGCCCTCAATGACCGCCCCTTTGAAAGAAAACGCTTGCTGGGCAAGAAGCTCAGCGTTAACTGCCAATAAATCCCAGGGATAGGAAATGGGCCACCATTCGTTCGCTTCCACCAAGTATAATTTTCGTTGTTGGGCAAATTCAGCCAAGGCCTGGGGTATTTCTAATTCTCCTCTTTTGGATTTTTTAAATTTAGTTGAAAAGATTTCCCAATCTAGAAAATAAAGACCAGTATTGGCAAGATTTCCGATATCTTTAACCGGTTTTTCAACGATTGTTTTCATGGCTCCATCTTGAGAAGTGATTATCCCGAATCGACTTGGGCAAGAAACTTTTTTCACCAAAACACAGGGAAATTTCAAAAGACATTTCTTAATATCTTCTCTTGCATAAAAATCATCACCGTTAAGAACAAGAAATTTTTGATGAAGTTTTGGTTTAGCCGTTAAGAGAGCGTGCCCTGTTCCCAAAGAGCGCGTTTGATGCACATAAGTAATACGAAGATGTTTGTAAGAAGAGCCAAACTTCTTAACGATGTCTCCCCCGTAATAACCAATTACCAAAACGACCTCTTTGACTAATCCATCCAGAATATCTAAAGTGTGGCCCAAGATAGTCATCCCTCCTGCCTCCAACAAAGATTTAGGACGAGTAGTAGTGAGAGGACGCAGGCGCAACCCTTTGCCGCTCGCTAAAATAACTGCTTGCATGGTTTAAGAATTAAGAATGAAGAATTTGCCATAAGACTTGGCCAATTTTAGAAGGATCGTGGCGAATAAAACCGCTTTCTCGCAATAAATCCTCTTCCCAAATTTCAAATTTACTTTTTTGAGAATTCTCCGGACTCCAAGAAACAAACTTAGCTTCTTCTTTCTCATATTCTCTAATTCGTTTTTTGTCGGGACGGTTGCTATTAAAAATGACCATATCGAGAATATCATTTCCTAAATACTTTTCTATCTCGGCAATAAAATCCTTTCCTCGAAATCCGTTTGTCTCTCCAAACTTTGTCATAAGATTGCTGACATACACCTTCCTTCCTTGACTCCTGTTAATGGCTTCCGAGACTCCCTTAACTAATAAATTGGGAATGATGCTGGTATATAAATCTCCTGGGCCAATAACAATGAGATCAGCCTTTTGAATTGCTTCCTGAGCGCGAGGATTGATGGGACAGTTTGGTTGCAAATAAACTTTTCTAATCTTGAGGCGCCCATCGTGTTGAGGAATATCAATGCTTGTTTCTCCAGCAACAACTTTTCCATTTTCCAGTTCTGCATAAAGATTAGCTTTCCTTAAAGTGACTGGAATGACCTTTCCCTTTACTGCTAATATTTTCTCCATATCGCTAACAGCCATTTCAAAATTGCCATTTTTCATCTCCGTCAAGGCGGTGAGCAGCAAATTTCCGCAGCTATGCCCTTTTAGGCTTCCCCGGGAGAAACGATAGGTAAATAATTGAGAAAGAGATTTCTCCGCCCCCGATAAGGCAACCAAGGCCCGTCTAATATCTCCCGGGGGGAGAATCCCAAACTCTTCCCGCAATACTCCGGTTGATCCTCCATTATCGGCCATAGAAATAATAGCTGTTAAATCTAGAGGATATTTCTTCAATCCTGATAAAACAGAAAAGCTTCCCGTTCCGCCGCCAATAACCACAACTCGAGGAAAGCAATCTATGCTTTGGTTTTTCTTTTTACTCGATACCATGGTTTTTTAAGTTGAGGCCATTTTCCCTCCCAGGTCTTTTCTCGAACTTGATAAAATATACCCAAGGGAATTTTTGCTTTGGCTTCCCGATTATAATTCCATTCCTTGGCCTTTTTCATTGCCCAAAAATAATCATTTCTTTTCTTTCTTTTATCTTCTAATTTATAGGAATGACTCCGAAGATAAGTAATATCATTGTGGAAAGAGAGGCAGGGCTGGAGAACATCGACAAAGGAAAAGCCGGGATGTTTTATTGCCGATTCGATAATTTGAGTTAAGTCATCAACGTCGAGAGAAGAAGCTCGCGCAACAAAAGTCGCTCCTGCCGCCAGGGTAATTGCGATCGGATTAAAAGGACTATCTTGAACTCCTAAAGGAGCGGCGGGACTACAAAAGCCTTTTTCCGTCGTTGGCGTCGCCTGCCCAGTTGTTAAAGCGAAAACCTGATTATCGTGAACAATCATTGTCAAATTGGGATTATGACGAATAATGTGCATTAAATGTGATATCCCTTCTGCATAAGTTCCTCCGTCTCCGGCGAAACCAATAACGGTTAGCGCCGGATTAGCCGTCTTTATCCCTAAACAGGTAGGAAGGACTCTTCCGTGGATAGAACAAAAACCATTGATTTCAAGATAATCATAAATCTTTGCTCCGCAGCCAATTCCGTAAACGCCAACAAGATTTTTTCTTTTAACTTGTTTCTGATTAACAAGATTAACGAGGGCTTGCTTGGCAGCCAAGAGAATCCTGTTATTAAGACATCCCGGGCACCAAGTATTCACCTGCTTAGTTTCAAGATCTTGAATTTTCATATTTTTTTAAGAGGTTGAATAATGTCATTGGCAGTAAATGGCCGAGCATCATACCTCAAAACTTTCTTAGTAATTTGTTCTCCGGTTTTCTCGGCAATGACATCGCCCAATAATCCTGTTACATTTCCTTCAACGAGAACAACCTTCGTCGATCGATGAATTTCCGCCTTTACTTTCTCGCTCGGAAAAGGACTAAGATAAGAAATTTGGAGGTAACGATAATCGGGGAGACTAGC
>CAZEHI010000021.1:0-4386 GCA_964512355.1 uncultured Candidatus Saccharibacteria bacterium
CATTAAAATACTCCAGCCGATAGCAAAAACCAAAATCCACATGCTGTCAAAAAGATAACTCAACCACCATCCTAAAGCAATAACTATCGTCATTAAGATGGCCATTAAAAGCCATGTCTTCCGAACGTTTTTTTCAGCCAGCGAATAAAGAGTAGCCATAAGTTAACTAGAAAAATCAACCTTCGGAACTTGTCTTACCTTTTCATCGTTAATTTCAAACAGATCCATCTTTTGAAAATTGAATTTGCGTGCAACAAAACTATCGGGAAAACTTTCTCTCCTGATATTGTAGTCTCTCGCATTACGATTGTAGAAACGACGCGCAGCTTGAATTTTGTCTTCTGTATCAGTTAATTCCTTTTGAAGTTCAATAAAATTAGCTGATGCTTTTAATTCTGGATAGTTTTCCGCTACGGCAAAAAGGCTTTTCAGAGCTCCGGAAAGCATGTTCTCGGCCTGAGCTTGATCTTTCACCTCCCCAGCGTTGGTCGCTGCTGCTCTTGCTTGAGTCACTTTTTCAAATACCTCCTTTTCGTGTCGAGCATAACCTTTTACTGTTTCCAATAAATTTGGAATAAGATTATATCTTCTTTTTAATTGAACATCGATATCAGCCCAAGCTTCTTTTCCTCTTTGACGAAGTTTTACAAATCGATTGTAGGCAAGAGCTGCCCAAAGAGCGATCACTCCAACGATAGCAATTAAAATATAAACAATTGGGTGCATAACAGTTTTATTAATTAAACACTACTCCCTACTGGAAGTAGACAAGCTAACTTTGATTATAACAAAAAGCCCTCTTCGCTTCAATATAGAAAAGGGCTTTTGCCTTTCATTAAAAGGGTTTGGTTACATCATTCCTCCGCCCATCATCCCGGGATTCATTCCGCCAGCCATGTTATTTTCTTCTTTCGGTTGAGGTTTTTCACTTACCGTTGCTTCGGTTGTTAAAAGCATGGTTGCCGCCGAAGCTGCATTCTCCAAAGCTGTCCGCACTACTTTTGTCGGGTCAATAACTCCCGCTTTAACTAGATCCTCATAGTGATTCGTCAAAGCATTATAACCAAAACCATCTTTTCCTGCTCTTACTTTATTAACAACAACCGACCCCTCCGCTCCAGCATTCTCAGCAATCCCTCGAACTGGTCCTTCGATGGCCTGCTCCAAAACTTTTAAGCCAATTTTCTCTTCCCCTTGAACATTTACTTTGTCCAAATCTTGGCTAGCTCGAATCAAAGCCACTCCTCCTCCCGGGACAATCCCTTCTTCAATGGCAGCCTTCGTTGCTGCTAAAGCGTCTTCCGCTTTATGCTGCCGAGCTTTTTGTTCAATCTCTGTTGGTGCACCAACTTTGATAATTGCTACTCCTCCAATTAATTTTGCTTTTCGTTCAAGAAGTTTATCTTTCTCAAATGATGATTCAGTGACTTCCAGTTCTCGATTAATGGCCTGAACTCGTTCTTCGATAGCCGACTTTGATCCATTCCCTCCAATAATTATTGTGTTTTCTTTGGTTGCAACAACTTTTTCCGCCTTTCCAAGATTATCAATATTAGCGCTTTCCAACTTCATTCCTTTCTCTTCAGAGATAACTTGACCACCAGTAACAGCAGCAATATCTTCCAGCATCGCTTTAGTCCGGTCACCAAACCCCGGAGCTTTAACAGCTAAAGCATTAAAAACTCCTTTTAGCTTATTAATGATGAGAGTTGCCAAAGCTTCCCCTTCAATATCTTCGGCAATAATGACTAAATCTTTTTTCCCGGCTTTGTTCAACTCTTCAAGTAAAGGAAGAATTTCTTGAATGGAGGAAATCTTTTTATCGGTAATTAAGAAAAGGGCATCCTTTAATTCTGATTTCATCCGTTCTTGATCAGTAATCATATAAGGAGAGATATAACCTTGGTCAAATTGGAGTCCTTTAACTATTTCTTTCGACAAACCAAACGTCCTTGATTCCTCAATGGTAACCACCCCATCTTTTCCGACTTCGTTCAAAACTTCCGCAATAAGTTTTCCTGTCTCTGGATCTTCCGCTGAAATAGTCGCCACTTGAGCAATTTCCTCTTCCCCAGTAACTGGCTTTGATAACTTCTGTAAAGACTTCACTAAAGCCTGAACCCCCTTTTCTATCCCCCTCTTAATCGCTAAAGGATCCGCTCCAGCCGTGACATTCTTTAATCCTTCGGTAGTAATAGATTGAGTGAGAACAACAGCTGTCGTTGTTCCATCGCCGGCGATTTCATTCGTCTTTGAGGCAACCGATTTAATAATTTCCACGCCAAGGTTTTCTGTCTTGTCTTCAACGGAGATTTCTTCCGCAATTGTCACTCCGTCATTAGTAATAGTTGGTCCTCCATAACTTTTTTCCAAAATTACATTTCTTCCCTTTGGGCCAAGAGTTGTCTTCACAACTTCGGCAAGTTGATCAATTCCTTTTTTTAATGCCTTGCGGGCCTCTTCATGATATTGGATTTGTTTAGCCATAATAATCTTAAATAATAATTGTAAATTAAAAATTACCCTAAAATTGCCAAGACATCATCAGCGGAAACAATAAGATATTTTTCGTTTTCAATTTCTATTTCCGTTGGCCCATATTTAGAAAACAAAACATGATCTCCTTCTTTAACCTCAATAGGAATCCTTTCTCCTGAAGATGAACACTTGCCCGGACCAACAGCAATGATTGTTCCTTGTTCCGGTGAAGATTTGTCAGCCGTTTCTGGGATTAAAATCCCTCCTTTTGTTCTTTCCTTTTCCGGCATCGGCTTAACTAAAATATGATCAGAAAGTGGTTTTATCTGCATAATTTTTAATTATTTAATTTAATTTTAACCAGTAATAATCTTCGCTTCTTCCCCCCAAATCACAAGATGTTTACTGAAATTCTATTTAAGCACCATTTTAGAAACAAGTCAAACTTTAGTCAATTGACACTAGGTTGGCTTCTGATTATAATTAAAAAAGACCGAACTTAGACATAATTTATTTTAATAATTTTAATCATGTTTTCTAAAAAAATATTATTAATTAGTAGCTTAATTTTAGTAACCAGTCTTTTTATTGTTATTCCTAGTCAAAGCAAAGCTACAGTTGTTTCCCAAGGGACAGTTAACCTTCCCTCTTGTCCTTTTAATGATGCTCCCGGAGTTTACGTCAAACACTCTTTGTGCGACTGGGCAAACGATCGATGCTCACTTACTAGCCAAGAAGAATGTCAGAAAACATGCTGGCTTATCAACGCTTTGGCTACAGATGGTAACGGATTCGTTCACGCTGACTCACTCATAGGCGCAAGCGGCATGTTCAGCGCAGCCGAAACTAGACTTTGTACTACCACCACTAATCCAAACGAAATTGATCTTCCCGCCTGTCCTTTCGAGGGAAATATTGGAGATGTTTGGGTTAAACCCGTCTTCTTCGGTCTCGGTGACTGGAATAGTCATGCCTGCAAAGTTGGTGAAAATTGTAATAAAACTATTGGGACGCTCGGCCTTAATATAGGTGGCCTTCCCCTTGGTGTCTCAGCCGGCGTGATTGAAACAAAAGCTAACACCCCCGGCGAGGTCTACGCTTACATGGAAGCGTCATTCCTTGGCATAAGTAAGCGTCAGGGCGGAGACTATACAGCCTGTATAGTCGGAGGCGGCGGTGACTTACCAGGCGAAGACCATCCAGTTTCCGGAACCTTGTCAACTCCTTCAGCGAATGTTGGCAGCGGAGAATTCTGTACGGTAAAAGTTGAAGGCCATGATGCTGACGGCGTGAAATTCCTTTGGTTGAAAGCCGGACCCAATGATAGCGACTGGCAAAAATATCCCAATGATAACGTTGGTTCAACTGACCCAGACTTAACCTATGAATGGACCTTCAGCGGAAGCCCGGGGACGCACGTCCTTTCCGGCTACGTCGAAGGAATAATCCCCGGATCAACGGAAACCGAAGGCAAATATACCTCCCCAAGAACAATTACAATAACCATTGGAGGAGGAGGCTTGCCGGGCGAAGACCATCCAGTTTCCGGAACTCTGTCGACTCCTTCAGTAAGCCGCCCCGGATGGGATTACCCGGTGAGAATTGAAGCCCATGATGCTGACGGCGTGAAATTCCTTTGGTTGAAAACTGGGCCTAATGATAGCGACTGGCAAAAATATCCCAACAATAACGTTGGTTCAACTGACCCAGACTTAACCTATGAATGGACCTTTACTGGAAATTCGGGAGAACGCACCTTCTTCGGCTACGTTGAAGGAATAATCCCCGGATCAACGGAAACCGAAGGCAAATATACCTCTCCGAGAATGGTTACCATAACCATTGGAGAAGGCGGCGAAGACCATCCAGTTTCCGGAACCTTGTCAACTCCTTCAGCGAATGTTGGCA
>CAZEHI010000021.1:4486-5810 GCA_964512355.1 uncultured Candidatus Saccharibacteria bacterium
CAACGGAAACCGAAGGCAAATATACCTCCCCAAGAACAATTACAATAACCATTGGGGGAGGAGGCTTGCTGGACGGAACGGTTAACCTTCCCTCTTGTTCCTTCAATGATGTCCCCGGAGTCTATGTCAAACATTCTTTGTGTGGCTGGGCCAATGATCGATGTTCGCTTACCAGCCAGGAAAGATGTCAGAAAACATGCTGGCTGATCAATGCTCTAGGTACGGATGGCAACGGCTTTGTTCACGCTGACTCACTCATAGGCACAAGCGGCATGTTTAGCGCAGCTGAAACCAGACTTTGTACTACGACCACTAATCCAAACGAAATTGATCTTCCTGCCTGTCCTTTCAATGGAACCATCGGAGATATCTGGGTTAAACCTGCTTTCTTCGATCTTGGCGATTGGAACAGTCATGCTTGCAAAGTTGGCGAAAATTGTAATAAAACTATTGGGACTCTCGGCCTTAATATTGCCGGCCTTCCCCTTGGCGTCTCAGCCGGCAAGATTGAAACAAAAGCTAACACCCCCGGCGAGGTCTATGCTTACATGGAAGTGTCATTTCTTGGCCTAAGCAAGCGTCAGGGTGGAGATTATACGGCATGCATAGTTAATTCTTCAGATTAAAATTTCGACACCATCGCTGTTTTACATAAAAGACTTAACAAGTTTTAAAGAGATAAATCATTTATCTTAAAGGAGCAGTGATTGTTAATTTTTGAAAAATCCTAGTAATTTATGAAGAAAATAACAAAACGGATTGCCGTTCAGATAGTAGCTTCCACGGGAGGACTTTATCTATCAGAATTAATTATCCCTCAGGTCAGTTTTGATTTAAAAAATCCTACGGTAATAATAGCTGGTCTTGCGCTTGGTGTATTAAATTTAACACTTCGCCCAGTTATCAAGGCGTTGACTACTCCTTTTCGCATAATGACGTTTGGACTTCTTGGTTTAGTCATCAACGGCGCAATGATATGGGTCATCACCGCTTTCTTCCCGATGATAAATATTCCATTGATTCTTCCTTTAGTTTATACTACACTAATCATGTTCAGTCTTAATTTGATTCTCACTTTATTATTATCCACTAAATAGTTATGCATTATCTGATTATCCTCCAAATTATCACTTCGATTGTTTTAGTCGCTCTGATCCTTCTCCAACAAAGAGGATCAGCTATTGGTTCTATTATGGGCGGCGGCGGCGGCGAATCATATCTCTCTCGACGAGGAATAGAAAAGAAATTATTCCAGGCAACAATTATTGTCGCTATTGCTTTCTTGGGCTTAAGCATATTGAACCTTCTCCATTAAGCCTCTCTT
>CAZEHI010000022.1:0-5509 GCA_964512355.1 uncultured Candidatus Saccharibacteria bacterium
CTCTTTAATATTAAGATTTTTTAGTAGAAGAAATTTTTTAATATCTAAATCTTGTAGTTTTTTTGCCAAACGATCAGAAAAGTTTTTTAATTCTCGATAAGAAATCTTGTGGCCGTAAAAATCAAGAGCCGTTCGTTGAGGGCACTTCCCCGCCATTGCGTCAAAAAAACAGTAAATGGGCCGATCGGGATAGTCAAGAGAAACATCTTTCCCTTCCGGATAGTATCGAAACCATGATTCTTCTCTCGGTATCTTGTTCTTGATTCTCATTATATTACTTTCAACTAATTAGATGACTTATTTTACTAATAATTGACAAATAAGCAAGTTGATTTTATCTTCTGAAACAAGAAATTGAGATTATTTTCGTCTTCTCAAAAGATAATAATCAGCTAAAAGCGGACTAGCTAGGAAAAATGAAGAATAGGTCCCGGAAACGATTCCGATGATCAGCGCCAAAGCAAAAAAGTGAAGAGCCATTCCCCCAAAGAAGAAAATAGCCAGAAGAGTCAGCAAAGTTGTCAAAGAAGTATTCAGCGATCGCCTTAGTGTTTGATTAAGACTGATATTTACAGTATCAAAATAATCTTTTCCTATTCCTTTAAGTAAATTTTCTCTGATCCGATCAAAGACAACAACTGAATCGTTAACCGAATAACCAAAAACAACTAGCAAAGCAGTAATAATCGGAATATTAATCTGGATTTCATATAACTCTCCGATAACAATAAAAACCCCTAAGGTGATAAGAACGTCATGCAATAAAGCGATCAGGGCCGTCAAACCATATTGCCAACTGGGCAGAGGATGAGCAATCTTGCGAAAGGCAAAACTAATATAAAGGAGGATTATAATTGTTGAAAAGATAATTACTGTTCTTGTTTTTTGATTTAATTCCTGTCCAATAATCGGACTGATTGATTCAAAATTGATTGATGCTTCTTCGATCTCCCCCAATGCTTCCAGAGCCCCAATAATTTCTACTTTATTTTCCTGATTAATATTGCGACTATTAATTTGGATGGTTACTCCCTTTTCTCCAACTAATCGAATATTAGCAGCCTCCAAATTAATTTCGGATAGAACCTCCCCCATCGCTGCCGCCGTTGGCTGCCCATCAAGATATTGGAAAGTTAAAGCGCTCCCTCCTCGAAAGTCAATCCCCCAATTTAAACCGAAAATGATTAGGCCAATTAAGCTTCCTCCTGCCAATAAGAGAGAGAAAAGATAGTATAATTTTCTAAATTTCAAGAAATTTATCATTTTATTGCCATAACTTCTTAATTTTCGCCAACCTTGTGTCCTCAAATAATCTTAATAATGTTGGCGTCACCCATAAAGCGGAGAAAACGCTTACCAGAACTCCTAAAGACAGAGTAATTGAAAATCCCTTAATAAAACTTGTTCCAAACCAAAACATTACTATAGCAACTAACAATGTTGTCATGTTCCCGTCGCGAATTGAAGGCCAGGCCCGCTTAATCCCAACATTAATAGCTTGTTTTAACCCTCGCCCTTCTTTTAACTCCTCTTTCATCCTTTCAAAGATAAGAATATTAGCATCAACGGCCATTCCGATCGAAAGAATTGCTCCTCCAATCCCTGCTAAAGTCAAAGTAACTGGAATAAGCTTAAAGAGAGCAAGGATAATCATGGCAAAGACCGCTAGGGCCAAACTGGCTAAGAAACCAGGGAAACGATAAAAGAACAGCATGAAAACAACCATCGCGGCTATTCCAATTAAACCGGCCCACCAGGATTGATTTAGAGAAGTTCTCCCTAGAGTTGGACCGATTGTTTTTTGCGATATTAACTCAATTGGAACCGGCAAGGCTCCACTCTTTAAACGGCTAACAATTTCTTTTGCTCGAGCTATATCTAAGTCTCCGGTAATCACGGCTTTCCCTCCACTAATTTTATCTTTGACAATTGGGGCATACAAATCGGCATTAGTAATCTTATTATCTCCGTTGGTATCAACAATTGCTTTTCCGTCAAGAAAAATTGCCAATGGTTGTTCGATATTGCGAGCAGTAATTTCCTCAAATAGTTTTGCCCCTTCTTCATTAAAACTAAGTTCAATCTTCGGCGATCCAGTCGTCTGATCAAAAGCAACTGCCGCCTTACTCAGATAACGGCCAGTCAATCCGGTTGTTTTCCATAAAGGAAGAAAATCTTCGGCTGCCTTTGTCTTAATCAAAATATGACTTGCTTTTATCTCTTCTCCTTCCTCTCTTTCTCCGGTTTTTTGAATAAGGTGGTAACCAAATTTACTTTTGACTAAATCATCAGTTATTTCTCCCTTCTTAAGAACAAAAGCTGCTTTTTCAAATTCAGAAACCATTGCTCCTCGACGAAACCATCCTAAGTCTCCTCCCTTTTCCTTTGAACCAGGGTCTTCCGAATATTCTTTTGCTAAAGTAGCAAAATCTTTTTCTTCTGTCTTTATTTCTTCTAAAATATCTTCTGCCCGTTGTCGAGCAGCTTGATTATAAGAATTTAATTCTTCCTCTTTTTCGGGAGTTAAGTCTTCAGCAGAAGTTCTTTCTTTAAATTCCAAAACTGGCGTTTCTCCTATCTGCTGCAATGCTTCGTCTATATTTTTAATTCCTGGCAGCTCCACGATTAATTGAGGATTGCCCCCTCCCGTCTTT
The DNA here is from genome assembly GCA_964512355.1 of uncultured Candidatus Saccharibacteria bacterium. Taxonomy (GTDB): domain Bacteria; phylum Patescibacteriota; class Minisyncoccia; order Minisyncoccales; family UBA1441; genus CAZYFS01. The sequence continues at coordinate 2,655 of CAZEHI010000022.1, forward strand.
GTGAAAACTCTTGGTTCGGCAATGCCGAAAGCGTTTATTCTTCGTTCAATTACATCTCTTATTCCTTCTAAGGCGCTAGTTTTGTCTTGAACAGAAACTTCTGAAACATCAGCTTCATAAATCAATCTTGCTCCCCCCTGCAGATCAAGCCCATACTTAAAATCCTTTCCCGACAATCCAGGAAAAGACCAAGAAAAAGGGAAAACAACGCTAGCTAAAAGATAAATTAGAACAATTAAAATCGCAACAGAAAAGACTTTTTTTCTCAACATTATGAATCTTGAGTTTTTAATTTTATTTTAAAAATGGTTCTTGTAACTGTTGATTCCCATCTTAACATAAAATCCTGGAATATTCTATGTCCTTCCGTCCTGTATTCAACCAGGGGGTCCCTTTGCCCATAAGCCCTCAAGCCAACTGATTGCTTAAGAAAATCCATATTATTAAGATGCTGTATCCAGAGATTATCCAATATTTTTAACAGTACTAATTTGCTCAGATATCGCCACTTTTCTTCCCCAATCGTTTTAATTTTCTCCTGATAAAGCCTTTCTCCTATTTCATTTAAATATTCTATTATCTTTTCTCGCTGACCAGCTTCCTTTGGAGATAGCAATTTAACCAAATGCAGATTAATGTCTTCATCGACCGGGAAAATAACTTTTGCTTCCTCGGCAATTTCTTCTAAATTCCATCCCGAAGGCGATTCTCCCTTCGTATGAAATTGAACAAGTCGCTGAATTTCTTTTTTGGTAATCTCTCCCAATTCAATTTGTCCTTTCTTTAAATCTTGGAAGTCTTTCATTAATTTGACTCTTTTTTGATAAACCACCTGACGATGTTTATTGATGACATCATCGTATTCCAATAATCTTTTGCGCATATCAAAGTTCATTCCCTCGATTCGTCGCTGAGCCGATTCAATGGCTCGCGAAACCATCTTATTCTCAATCGCCTCTTCTTCCGGGAAATGAAACCTCTTCATTAAATTTCCCACTCTTTCTCCGCCAAATTGTTTGATAACATTTTTCGCTTCTGGAAAAACATCATTCTTGAGAGAAATATAAAATTGTGAAACTCCTGGCTCTCCCTGCCGCCCCGACCGTCCCCGCAATTGATTATCTATTCGTCGGGCTTCATGCCTCTCGGTGCCCAAAACAAAAAGCCCACCCAGATCAACAACTTCTTGATGTTCCTTGTCTGCCGAAGGATTTCCGCCTAAAACAATATCAACTCCCCGGCCGGCCATATTTGTCGCTACGGTAACTTTTCCCTTTCGCCCCGCCTGAGCAATAATTTGCGCTTCCTGCTCATGATTTTTGGCATTAAGGATTTGGCTAGGCACTCCTTCTCGACTCAACATCTTATTCAAATATTCATTCTTTTCAATCGAAGTCGTCCCGATTAAAACTGGTTGGCTTTTCTGATGCAACTCTTTAACTTTTTCCACAATTGCGTGCAGTTTGACTTCTTCTTTCCCATAAACTTTATCAACGAGATCCTTCCTGATCATTGGTTCATGAGTAGGAATAGCTTTAACGTCCAAATTATAAACCTTGTCAAATTCTTCAGCGGCACTTATCGCTGTCCCGGTCATCCCTGCTAATTTTGGGTACATTCGAAACAAATTTTGAAAAGTAATTGTTGCGAGAGTCTTTGCTTCAGCTTTAATTTCTACTCCCTCTTTCGCTTCAATAGCTTGATGTAATCCTTCCGAGTAACGCCGCCCCGGCAACAAACGTCCGGTAAATTCGTCAACAATCATAATTTGATTGTCCTTAATGACATAAGCTTCGTCTAGCAAAAACAACTCCTTTGCTTTAATTGCCTGGCGAATATGATGGAGATAATTTTCGTTTCGAGGATCGTATAGGTTTTCAATGCCGAGAGTTTTTTCCACCCCTTCTATCCCTTCTTCAGCCAAGCCAATTGTTCGCATTTTTCGATCAACGTTGTAATCTCTTCCTCTCTTCAAATGCTCGGCTAATCTTGCAAAGAGAGAATAAAGTTTTTCCCCCTCTATTTCCGGTTGAGAAATAATTAAAGGAGTTCTTGCTTCGTCAATTAAAATACTATCGACTTCATCGATGATCGCATAAAAAAAATCTCTTTGCGCTTTCTGCTCTAAACTCACTACCATGTTGTCGCGGAGATAATCAAACCCGAATTCGTTATTAGTCCCATAAGTAATATCAGCTTGATAAGCTTGACGACGAGAACAAGGACGAAGATAGTCGGCAACTACCTTAAAGCTTCCCAGCTCATCCCGAATTTTATCTCCTTGCTCGCTATCCTTATTATAGGCTGGATCATAAAAAAAAGACTGCTGATGATTAATCGCCGCAACCTTTAATCCTAGAAAATCATAAATTTGTCCCATCCAAACAACATCTCTCCGAGCCAAATAATCATTAACAGTTACTATGTGGACCCCTTTCCCACTTAAGGCATTCAAGGAAATAGGCAAGGTCGCCGCCAAAGTCTTTCCTTCCCCGGTTTTCATCTCAATAACTTTCCCCTGATGCAAAGCAATTCCTGCTTGCAATTGACAATCATAATGTCGTTGCCCTAGGGTTCGCTTCGCCGCTTCCCTCCCTAAAGCAAAAGCCATCGGGAGAATTTCTTGAAAAGCTCCTTTCTCTGCTGCCGGACGAAGGGCAATAAACTTTTCTTTTACCTCCTGATCAGAAAAAGTATTGAGCTTTTCTTCCAAAGCATTAATTTTTTCGATCAAAGGCTGTATCTCTTTTAAATATTTTTGATTTGGGCCACTAAATATCCGATTCCACCACGTCATAAATTATTTCTTGGTATTTTACTTTTGAAAAGTGCGACTTTTAACATCTTTCCATAGC
>CAZEHI010000023.1:0-5251 GCA_964512355.1 uncultured Candidatus Saccharibacteria bacterium
CATAAACCCTCCTCTCCATTTTGATAGGAGAGAGAAGATTAGCTATCAAATGTAAGGGCGTTATATAATTTAAGCCAATTTCCTGTCTTTTTTTGATAAAGGCTGATAATCCTGCAATCTTTTTAGGTTCAGCCAAAAAGGCTTCAATATAAGGGACAAATCCAATCTTCTCTATAGTCTCTTTTATGATTTCTGGTTTTGAAGCATCAATAACATCTATGCCGAATTGTCTGAATAAATCACCGCTACCTCCGGGGCCCGTAACTGCGAAAAAAGATTGTTTGGCCACTGTGATGCCTGCAGCTGCTACCACAAAAGCTGCTGCTGTGCTTATATTAAATGTCTTGAGCTTATCACCTCCAGTGCCACTATTATCTACAATCTCAGATGGCGGGATATTTATCTCAATTTTTGGTAAAAGGGCCTCTCGGCTTTTATGAAAACCTAACAACTCATCCTCTGTTATTCCTTTTGCCATTAATCCTAGCATAAGCGCGTTAAGGAAATAGCTCTCTTTGTCTTGTGAAATACAAATATCAAAAGCCCCTTTGCTTTCTTCGAAAGTTAAATCTTGTCCTAATGAAAGTTTATTGATCAAAATAGAAACGTCTTTGAGTTCTTTTAATTCCATATCTCTCAAAAGAAATTATTATTTTATTCTACCACACAAAAAGCGATTCTTTGATGCCTCTCGGTCGCAAGGACCGATCACATGCCTGCTTCGAACGCTGAATGAAATCCGCAAACCTATTTTCAACAAAATCCTGATGTTGACTTCTGACTGCCACCCGCCTAAGGTGAGCGGCAGTTATTGTGGCGGCGTTGCTTCGCCTCTGCCGAAGCTCTAAAACAGAAAAACCGTTCTACATTTTTTTATTTCTGGCCCGCCTTTTCCTTTTAAAAAGGAATAGAAAATTTTTCTGTTTTAATCTCTTGCTTTACAAGAGAACGCCGCCGCAATAGGCCCAGCTTCGCTGGGAGGCAGGCGGGGAAAAGGAAAAGGGTCTAGGAGAAGGAATTTTCCCCGTCTGCTGTTTTGATAAGGCGGGGAATTTTTGAGAAAAAAATAATATTATTATTGACGTATCGCCTTTAAAAACTACAGGGACAAGTATAGCTGTCTTTATTACAGGCAGCCGAGGGGTCTATGGTAAGAAGACATTTCCCGCCATTACTATCAATACAGTACCAACTTATTAAGCCCTCAGCCCTTGTATTCAGTCGAGAGTAAGCACAGAATTCAGAAGCCGAAGAGGAAGCTTTTCGAATAATTAACTTTCCCCCATGCATGACAATGCTGTCACTGATGCTTTTAATAATGTCATTAGTCGAATTAAATTCATCATAGCTTTTTGATTGATCTGTCATACGCCATAACTGCCATAACCGCCCCTCTAACTGAAATCTAATATGGCTATCCCATACCTCTGCTTCTGCTGGAGATAAGGATGGAGCCTCGCTTGCTCCCTTCCATGAAACACCAATTATAAGCCCAATCACCAATATCACTCCAATCACTAATATTAAAATAATTAGTTTCATCTTGCTCATATTTTATCTTGATTGCTGTGATTTTCTAATTTCAAAAGCGACCTTTCAAAAATTCCTAACGCAAAAATGAAGAATCTATTAATCAAATTATTATAAATCTCCCGTGCGGGGTCTGATGCATCTATAAGATACTTTTTAATCTGCTTCATGTTAATTTCTCGATTAATAATTTCGACCTTTTATTGACTTATATTATCTAAACAAACAAATTAGTAATCCAGAAACTAATCAAGCAACATCCACGATCGAAGCGAACCTCCCTTCTCGCATTGTCCAGTAATTTTATTGCATCTAAATCTTATATATCCGTCAATATTATCAGTAAAATAATATTTTGGATAAATCAAATAAATTCCCATATAAACAATAAGAATAATCAAAATCCATTTTATCCATTTCCAATTTTCCTTAATTTTTTCTTTCATGAATTTATCTTACCTATTTTCAGAATAGTCCTATTTTTGAGAAATTCAAGGAAATTAAAAATGCCCAGCTTATTGCTGGGCTTCTCGGTCGCAAGAACTACGCACTAGCCTGCTCCCCTAGTCGGTCTAAGACCTTTGGAAATGAAGCCCCATAAGGGTTTCTTGGGCACTTTCCTGGAGTAAATTTAACCCTTCTCGGTCGGGGCTATTTTACAATAAAATGAGACAAATGAGACACTACTTAATGGTGTATTTGGGTGTCTCATTTTGGTCTAAAAATCCTTTTAATGTTCATATTTTTTTGAGCTTAGATTACTCTCGTGCTACCTCTTTTTTGATTGCTTCGCAAATATAAGAAATATTATTTAATTTCAATATTTTTACTTTTAAATCAGTTGAATTAAATAATTTTTCGAGTTGTGGTTTCGTAAATTGTTCGGAAATAAATCCTTCCTCCGCATAAATTGTTCCACCCTTTATCTTTATAATGGGCAAATCAACTTTTTTGTAACTCTCTAATCTAGTCTTTAATGCTTTTTCAGAATATACGCTGATAATTATCTTTCCTCCGTTTTTGCAAACTCTTTTCATTTCTTTCAGAGTGTCTAGTTTCTTGTCTAACAAATTACCAAAAGTACCGGTCATACAAATTACATAATCAAAAGAGCAATCATCAAAATTAAGTTTTTTTACATCTTGTAAAAATAATCTTACATTGCCAAGGTCACCTAATTTCTTCCTTGCTTTTTTAATCATACTTCTCTCATTATCAACACCAACAACTTCTTTAGAAAAATTAGCTAAAATCTGAATATGTCTTCCAAAGCCACAACCAATGTCTAAAATCTTAGAATTAGGTTTAATATTCTTTTTTAAATATCTTAGTTCCCTCTGAAACCAATCTTTAATTTCTGGAGTAGCCTGTTCTAGCCATATTTCATAAGTTGTCTTTGCCCAAAAACTATTCATAGTATTTATTTTGTGCTTATTCTATTAAAAACCACCTGGGAAGCGACTTTTTATTTTTATTCAAAGTTCGATTCCTATCGGGGTATGGCAATTTTTTCTCGAACTGATTCCGAGAAACCTTGAAAATAAAAGGCTTCTCGGTCGCAAGAACTGCGCGCTAGCCTACTTCGGGGAGCAGACTTTGTTAAAGCTTGTTTGATAAGATGCCAAAATACTTAATTAATAATTAGTATTGAAAAATTTAATACTGAGGCAAAACTAACCCAAAGAATATAGGGTAACAAAAGATAAGCGGCGACTTTTGAAATCCTATAAAAAATGATAATCGTCATTAAAATCGCCAGCCAGAGTATAATGATTTCTATCAAAGCCAAAAGCGGAGATTGCAAAGCAAAAAAGAGGATCGACCAAAGAGTGTTTAATATAAGCTGAAAGAAAAATATAAAAATAGCTACCTTTACCCTTTTATAATTAAGTCCCTTGTTCCACACTAAATAAAGAGAGATCCCCATTAATAGAAATAGTAATGTCCAAACCGGGGCAAAAATCCAGTTAGGTGGATTAAAGCTTGGTTTTTGGATCATACTATACCAGGTTGAAATTGCAGGCGAAGTGAATAGTGCTCCAATAACTCCCACCCCCTGGCAAATTAAAACAGAAATTATTAATTTTAAAGTTTTCATTCCTTTAGTAATAAGGTTACTATATTATACCAAAAAAACTGCCAAAAAATAGGCGGAATTGTCGGCCCTGGGCCTCTCGGTCGCAAGAACTGCGCACAAGCCTGCTCCCCTTATTGGAAGACAAAACCTTATTAGAACAAGGTTTTTAAATTTATTTACTGAATTACAAATCTATCTAGGGCCACTTAAGATTTTTTCATATTTCTCCATGAGATCCTTTTGATCTTTGTTGGCAGCCATTGCAGCTTTCTTGATAATTTTTTTCCTTTCTCTCGAAGAAAATTCGTTAAAAAAAGAAGAGGAAGTATTAGATAATTCAGGTTTTTCCCGATTACAAAATTTCAATATTTTCTTAATCATAATAATAAAAAAACTATAATAATCTTGTTTCAAGTTGACTTTTAGTATATTTAATAGAAATATGATTGTCAATGTTTTCGATATTCATCTTTATTTTCATTAACCCAGTTGCAAAATTTTTCTCTACTAGATAAATTACGATTTTTTTATCAAAAATTACTTTAACTTTGTTTACATTCTCTTTCGCCGCAAATAATTGCCTTATGAAAGATTCTTTTGGAATGCGTCGGCCTTCTAATATTTCTCTTCTTTTTGCAAATATCCATGCAATAAGAGGATCTTGATATAAATAAAATATTGAAACTATCCGGTTTTTATTAACAGACCTTTTAATGTTTTCACGAGATATTTCATAATTTGAAAATGTACTATCAAGAATAAAATTTTGTTTATTTTTAAGCGCGCTATCATGTAATTTATCAACACCTTTAGAGCAAGCACGTTGAAAAACCTGAGAATTTGTACCAGTATAACCTGGAAGCATGTCTCTTATCCTATCTGCATCTATATGAATTATCTTTTTTATATCTTTATTTTCAAATTCTTTAATGAGTCTCTTAGAAAATTCTGTTTTGCCCACTCCTGGAGAACCTGCCATAAAAATTGAAATAGGAGCTTCGTCAGCTAAAAAAATAGAAGGGCTTGCAAATTTCTCTACAAGTTTCTTTTTATTAATTTTGATATAGTCAACAGCTTGTTGGGCTAATATTCTGTCTTTTTCATCCATGTCGCAATTGTAATAATTTAAATGCGAACAAGATTAATGGTTTTTTATTCGGCTTCTCTAGCCAGCCTGGAATTTAAACTCTAGGAAGTAATTCTTAAACTTCTTTAGATTATTTTTCAAACAACACAAAGTTTATATCTGACAGGGCTTTAATTTTATGATATGTCTTGGCGGGAATCTCTATTTTGGCGGGAGCTTCAGTTATCCACGTAGTATCTTTTACGGTGATTTCTGCCGAGCCAGCAATGAGATAAATAGTTTCTTTTATATTTTTAGAATTGTCTCCCGAAACCGTGTTCTTGTTTCTATAATAAATCTTCAAATCATCGATTTGATAGACCTTACCCTTCTCGTTTTCTTTAATTAACTTGATGTTCATTATTGTCTTATCGTTAACAGAAACACCTAAAAAGCGATCTCCCTATGCCCATCGGTCGCAAGAACTGCGCACTAGCCTGCTCCGAACTCTGAACGAAATCCGAACTTTTTTTAAAGATAATCCCGAATAATAATGAGGTGCGTTTCCGCTTGCCCCC
>CAZEHI010000024.1:0-5132 GCA_964512355.1 uncultured Candidatus Saccharibacteria bacterium
GGACTCGAGGAGATTCGAACTCCTGACCTCCACATTGCAAATGTGGCGCTCTACCGACTAAGCTACGAGCCCTTTTTCTCACTCGATAATCTAGTGCTTAAAGTTAGATACTTTCAAGCTTTCTCCATTATCTTACCAAATCTAACTCGCCAAAGCAAGAAAATACTAAAATTCTAAAATGTTTATATAAAAAGTAGTTATCCTTTTGATTTCAAAAATCCACTGCGTCTTTTTTAAAAAGATCGAGAGTTAATATCCTTAAATATCAATTATTTTCCCTACTCCCCCTTCGATGTATTCTCGGGGATATAACCTTTTGAGTTCAGCTTTGTGTTGAGTGCAATGAGTGGGACAAATTAGTTTTAAGTCCTTAAACAATCCAAATTCTGAAAATCCATGCATCCCTCCAATAATCCCGTAGATTTTACCAAATTGCTTGGCTGCATCTAAAATATTACCCATGTAGGGATGGGAACAACCAGTAATTATTACTAACCCCTTTTCTATCTTAACTACTAAAGATTGTTCTATTCCCTCCAGTTCACCAGTAGAAAAAACATTCTTGTGAATTTGAAGAGGCTCTTCGATACTAATTACTTCCTTAGCCTCAAAATCCTTAGGACAAGAAGTAGGAATGTAAACTTTGACATTCGGATTCACTCTTAAAAAACCTGGCAAGCCACCAATGTGATCAAAATGAGAATGGGAAATAAAAACTTCATCAATCGAGATTGGATCTATTCCTATTTTCTTCATATTGCTAAGAAGAATTTCGCTATTTGCTCCTGTATCAAATAAAATTCTTGGAGTATTTCCTTCTTCAACTAATGCAGAAAATCCCCAATCTGACCGAAGTTCCTTTCTAAAAGCAGTATTGTCGTAAACAATAGTAATTTTCATAACTTACTCACAATCAATTAAACTTGATTTTTAGGCATTTTGTGAGTAACTTCATCAAAACTTTTTGGTTATCTCCCCCGTCCCCCTCTGCCTCTGCCGTCCTGAGGACCTCTACCAAATCTCTTTCCTCTACCCGCGCCCATTCCCCTGCCCCTTCCCATTTCTAGGCCTCTTCCTTGACCAGGAGTAAATTCCAGTTTAGCTCCACCCTCCGCTTTTTCTCCCTCTTTTCCTTTCCCCTCTTCACCTATCCTTTCTATTGCCCCCATTGGACAAACACTTTCTCCTCCACACTTTTCCAATTTCTTGCTATCAATTACTTCCGATTTGCCATCTTCTCCCATCTTAGTTGCTCCTGGGCAAGTTTGGATACAAATACCACAATTTTTAACACCAAGACACTTTCTTTTATTTACTTTATATTTAACTATAATTATTAAATTAATTTTTTTAAAACTTCTCTAAAATTCACTACGGGATTTGCAATCCTGTCTCTTTTAATTCCGTTTAGTCGCTCCGTCAAATAAAAGTGCTTGGAAAAAAGAAGTCCAAACTTTCTCTTTAATCCTACCAAATTTGATTCATCGAAGCAAGAAAAAAGACCTTAAAAACTGATAAATTTACCCCCGACTGTATACCACTTTCGTGGTTAATTTTTGTTGTACCTCCGTTGGTTTTCCTCTTGCCTGTCGGTTGCAGGATTGGCTCGGTCGACCTTCGTCGCCCCGCTTTGCGGGGCTCCTCGCTTCGCCAATCCTGCAACCTCTGCCCACCTCTCTCCTCTTGCTGGACACACCCGCAAAACGGGACTCTCGCCCCGTTTTAGGCTTGGCTCGCTCTCGTTCGCCAATCCTATTTCGGCTCTCGCTTGTTTCCAGCGCAACGCTCGCGACCTCGCTCTCAATCTCCCTGCCCCGTAGTCGTCCCGCCCAAGCGGGACCGCTTTTCAATGCAAAAGCGGATTAGAAAAGGTGGAAATGTTTTGAAAAACTCGCCCGTGGCGAGTACCAAAAGCTGACATTCACCTGACATTCCCGAATGTCAACTTTTTAGATAAATAAAATTGTCCAGCGATGATCTCTTTGGTTGTTTTAGAGACAATATTCCAGTAATTTGGTTTACTCATCAAGCTCAATCCTGTCCCTTTTGGGCTCGCCAAAAGGTATGGCAGTCCCAGATCTTTCTGATGGTTGCATTGGTTCTATGGAAGGCCTTTCTGGATCTTTTCTAATAGGTGTTCCCGGTTGAGGACTTGGTGTAGCGGGCTTCACTGGTTCATCTTTTGGTTTTTCTTTTTTATCCGACATAATATTCTAAAATTCCCAAAAATAGGAATAACATACTAATTGCGAAGCAATAAATTGCAACATTATAAAATCTAGATTTTATTACTTGGTTTCGCATATTTAATTCATAAGAACATTTCATGTCAGCTATAACTTTATTTTTAACATTGACCGTCTGCTTTTTCAAAGCTTCTTTAGAATAAAAAGCAGGAAAATCGGGGGGATCAAAATAGATTCTAGTTCGCGAAGCAAATAGTAACAATAAAAAGGTTAAATAAATTCCGCCCAAGCCAATTGTAAAAATATTTAATCCAACTAAATCAATTTTTTGTTGAATGAGAACAATTATACTCGCAACAATAACGCCGACAAAACCCAATGAAATTCCTGCCTTATTCTCCAATGAATTATGAGCATCCATCTGCATTTCTAGTTTTCTGCTCATAACCTTATATGCAAAATCTAAAATAGATTCGTTGTTTTGTTGAACGTCTTTTTTCATTATTGATAAATTATCATAAAAATCTTAAATTTTCAAGACAAATTTACAATTTTTACCTTATTTTTTCGGCTCTTTTTTGTTTTTGTTCTTTTGCCTTGGCTTCGTCAAAATTTTTCAGAAGGCGGGGTTGTATTACCTTCCTGCGTCTTGTGCGGCTTTCTCAATCCATTTTCCTAAATTTTCTCTACCATTGTCATTTATCCAATCATAAGTAGTGTACTTACTAGATAAAAGCTTGCTAGTACCAGCAAAAGAAAGATATTCAAATGGATTTTTCCCTTTCGAATCTCTACCGTTGATAGGATCATTACAATTGTGTATATAAATACCTAAAAGACCATTGTCTTTCAAACTCTCGTCGATTTCAAATTTTATCCATGGTCGCACCTTTCCATTGCTATCGACTGTTTGACTTCCAATCAAAACAACTGTAACAGAAGTTCCTTCCATCTGACGACGTATCCAACGCTTGATTGCATCAGGAGTATGTTTTTTTACTTCTTCCCATTTAACAGCATCAATAAATCCTAGTGATTTAATTAAATTACGCTGTATAACATTACTATTGCGAACCTGTGCGGCTCGCCTGCAATCGTTATCATAATAAAAACTAAAAAATACTTTTCTCATAATTTTGAATTTAATTTATTAAATATGTAACTAATAACATAACGCCGACTAGTGACAAATAAAAAAACAAAAGCGTCTTCGAAAGCATTGAGCGTGGCCAGCTATTCCTTTTGTTCTCGTTATGTTTATTTGTATCTATTGAAAAGTCAATTTCCTTTTCGTCCAGTTTTCTCACATGATCATATAAGGCTCTAAATAATCGTTCTTGTGAAAGAAAGTAGCCATCCAATATCCAAAAAGTAATAACTGGAAAATAAGCAATGATAATATAGGATTGGTTTGTATCTTTTGCTGATAGCGCGAAAAGTGCCACGACTAATGTAATCGCCCAACCTTTCAGTAAAAATGAATTGCCAGCCATTCTATTGATGACTCCTTGAATAAACTCAAGATGTTTTTGTTTATTTTCCATGAATAAAAAGGTTAAATTATTATAACTTCAAAACTGTTTTGCTTTGATTCGTTTCTATATAGATATATCATAACTCAGATGTAAAGCGAAGAGTTTGATTTTGCTTACAACTGTATTTTACTATATTCTGACAAATCCTCAAAAAAATTATGCTATCTTTTTGGCTCTCTAAAGCTTTTTGGTTCGGAGCTGGCAAGACAAGGTTTTTGGAGAACTTAATTCAGCAGGACATCATGAATAGAGCGGGTTTCGGAATAATAGATCCTCACGGCGACCTTATCGAAGACGTCAAGGGCTGGCTTTATCTCTATAATCGAACCTTATTTAATTTGAACGAGAAGGTTGTTTTAATTGAACCCACTAATCCGGAAATGACGGTGAGCTTTAATCCTTTAGAACAGATTAAGGGTGTTTTCCCGGAAGCTCAAGCCAAAGAGCTGGTAGAGGTTTTCAAGAAAATATGGTGGGACGCTTGGGGAGCGAGAATGGAAGACATTTTGAGATATCCCCTAAGTCTTTCTGGAGTTCATCTTTTAAACTATTAATAAATGTAAGAACCAAATAATCTTTAGGGATGCCACCATAATGTTTAATAGCTTTTTCGAAAAAACTACTTTTCCCTGTTCCGGGACCAGCGACGATTAACTTTTTAGAAGCATTTGAATCTAAGATCTTTCTTGTACATTTATCAAGCGCGGCATAATATTGTTTTTCGTTCATAAATTTTTTCCACTATTTTAATCTCCTCTTTTGTTAATCCGTAAAGTTTATAAACTAATTGGTCAATTTGTTTTTCGTATTCGCGAACTAAAAATTATTTTTTTAATTCCTCTCTACTTTTTTTCAATAACTCCGCGTGTAATTCTCCGATAAAGGTTTTGTTATTTCTTATTACTTTCTCAAAAAATCCTGTGTAGCTCGTCGGCGTTAGGAAATAAAAACAATACTCTAACCCCTTTTTCTCAATTTTGCTGTTTAACTCTATAAAATAATCATTTGCCCCAGCAATTTTATCTCGATTCTTTACATCCGTATCTTCATCGTGTTTTATTTCCACAAAAATAATTTTCTTTCCCTTCTTCACAATAAAGTCGGGGTTAAATTGCTTCTGTTGGGGATGGGTTCCGGGACGATAATTGTACGGAATTGAGTAAAATCCCTTATCTTTTGACTTAACCCAGCAGTCAATAAATTTTGTGTTCTCTTTTCTCGTTAATGTTTTTGCAAAGTCAATTTCTGGGTCTGACGAAAGCACTGTGACATTCAAGGACGACTTGTAATTGTCCTCGTCTATTTTTATAGAATACTTGCCTCTTATTTCATCTAACGCCTCATTGATATTTTCTGATTCCTTTGTCGTAGATGATTTTAGCGATTTTTCACTAAACATTATTCCTTTATT
>CAZEHI010000025.1:0-5126 GCA_964512355.1 uncultured Candidatus Saccharibacteria bacterium
TTCGATTCAGGGCTAGGCGGGCTAACAATAGCCAAAGAGATGTTTAAGTTTTTTCCTTCTTATTCCTTCCTTTATCTTGGTGACACCGCTAATCTGCCATACGGGCTTAAACCAGAGCGCTTAGTTAGAAAGTATTCCGAAGAGGCTATTAACTGGATGAAGAAAAGAGGCGCTAATCTGATTATTATTGCTTGTCACACTTCTTCCTGCTTGGCTGGGGACTATCTAAAGAAAAAATTCTATCCTTTTCCTATATTAGATATGGTTGCTCCCACAGTTGAAGTGGGAGCAAATTCTACGCATAATGGGAGGATTGGAATAATAGGAACTCCTTCGACAATTAGAAGCGGGGTTTATCAAAAGAAATTACAAGAAGAAAATCCTAACTTAAAAATTTATTCTCAAGCCTGTCCTTTGTTTGTCCCTTTGGTAGAAGAGGGATGGGAAAACGAGAAAATAGTCAAGAAAATAATCCAGAGATATCTTCTTCCTCTCCGGTCTTATAACATTGACACCTTAGTGCTAGGGTGCACTCACTATCCCTTGTTGACGAAAGCTATCCAAGAGGTAATGGGAAAAAACATCAAAGTTGTCAATCCCGCTATTAAGATTGTCCAAATATTAGAACTATTACTCAGTCGTAATCCGAATTTGAGTTCAGAATTAAAAGATAGAAAGAGCATCAACCGGTTTTTCTTTAGCGCTTATCCTTATAATTTCAAAAAGATAAGTCGAGAGTGTCTAGATCAAGAAATTAACCCAGAAGTTATTTCTCTTTCTATCAAAACTAATTAAGTAATAAAAATGGATTTAGTTAGTAAATATCGCGATAAAGAAATTTTAATTCTTGGGCTTGGGAGAGAAGGGGAGTCATCTCTGCGTTTTTTTCGATCCCTTTTTCCTAATAAAATTATTGGAGCATATGATAAAAGAGAGTATCAATCCTTGCTTTCCACCGTCCAGGATTTTATTACCAAAGACCCCAAGATAAAATTTTATTCAGGGGAAGATTACGAACAATTAATAAATAACTATGATGTTATCGTTCGTTCCCCGGGTATTAGTCCACGCCTCGTCGCTTCCTTAAAAGAAAAAAGCAATAAAGAGATAGAAATTACAAGTCAAACTAAAATCTTTTTTCAAAATACTTTAGCGACAATTATTGGAGTGACAGGAACAAAAGGGAAGAGTACAACTGCTTCGTTGGTTTTTCAGATATTGCAATCAAACGAAAGCAATCGAACTGTAAAATTAGTAGGGAATATTGACAGGCCTGTTTTGTCGGAAGTTTCTTTCGACGGATCTTTCATCGGAAGTCCTCAAGAAATATATGTCTATGAATTATCTTCTCATCAGTTATATGATTTAAGGAAAAGTCCCAATATTGCAATAATACTGAACTTATTTCCCGATCATCTAGATTATTTTAAGGATTTTGAAGACTACAAAAAAGCAAAAGAAAATATTATTCGGTACCAAACTACTCAAGATATTTTAATTTACAATGCCGACGAAAAGAATCTTTTGGAAATGGCAAGAAAATCTCCCGCTCAAAAGTTTTCTTATAGTATCTCTTCTCTTAAAGCAAATTGCTTTTTGGCAAACGGCAGTTTTTATTTCTCCCAAAAAAACGATGGAATTATTGATAACAGCGAAAAAATTCTTGGCATCAAAGAAGTTTCTTTGCTTGGGCAATTTAATTTTCAAAACATAATGCCTTCAATTATTGTTGCCAAAATAATGGGAGTAGAAACTAATTTGATTAAATCAGCGATTCAAAAATTTAAGCCTCTTCCGCATCATCTTGCTTTCGTCGGAAACTATCAGGGAATTAATTTTTACGATGACTCAGTTGCAACTATTCCTTGGGCGACAATAGCCGGCCTTAAAGCCATGGGAGACTCCGTAGAGACTCTAATTGTTGGCGGATCAAGCAAAGGGCTGGGGATGGAACAACTCAGCGATTATATTCTTAAGAAATCTTCTGTTAAAACCCTGATTCTTTTTGCTCCTACTGGAGAAGATGTTCAAAGGGATCTTGTCGGGCGGAAGAAAATTAATCCAGGAAGTGAAATTCCTCAGATATTTAAAGTTGAAAGCATGGAAGAGGCTGTCAAATTAGCTTACAAATATACGAGCAAAGACAAGACCTGTCTCTTGTCTCCAGCCTCAGCTAGTTTCAATCTATTTAAAAATTATAAAGAAAGAGGTGATGTCTTTATTGCCTTAGTAAAAAAGATGGGGAATGAAGAAAAATAAAGATAAAAGTATCGGGCGAAAATGGTTTCTAGCCATTGTTGTTTTTCTAATAGTTAGTGGCTTTCTTAATTTAGCAACAGTTTCTGCTCCGGTTTCTCTAAGTAAGTTCGGCGTTACAAATCATTATTTGATTCATCATCTTCTTTACGGGCTTTGTCCGGGAATAATAATGGGGGTATTGTTTTTTCTGCTTCCGCTTAGAAAATTAAGAAAATATACTCCTATTCTTTTTCTTTCTAATTTAGCGGTAGCGAGCCTCGTTTTTATTCCTCATTTAGGACTAAAGTTACAAGGGGCAAGCCGTTGGTTGTCTATCGGGCCCATTGTTTTTCAACCGAGTGAATTTTTAAAAGTAAGCTTCATTCTCTATTTGGCCTATTTGCTTTCTGCGTTTACCAAGAAGAAAGAAACTAAGAAATTGACCATCGTTTTCCTGATTATTTCAGCAATAGTTGTAATTTTGTTAGTTGCTCAATCTGATATAAGCACGCTTTTTATTATGCTTTCTATTGGAGTAGGAATGTATTTTATGTCCGGAGTCTCGTGGCGCACTTTTATGATAATTCTTTTAACGGGGCTAATACTTTTAGGAACGGTTGTTTTATGCGCTCCTTATCGCGTTCAGCGTCTGACAACCTTTTTCTTCCCAGGAGAAGCAGATTCGTTGAATGAAAGATATCAAGCGCAGCAATTAATTTTGGCTGTTGGTTCAGGAGGAGTAACCGGAAAGGGAATAGGGTTAAGCACTCAGAAATTTGGCTTTCTTCCCCATTCGATGAGTGATTCTATTTTTGCTATAATATCAGAGGAGGTTGGCTTATTGGGAACAAGCATTTTGATATTAATATTAGTAGTTTTTGCCGTGCTGGGATTTAGAATAGCTGCGCATAGTTCGGATTTGTTCTATAATTTAATTGGGATGGGGGTGATATTCTGGATTATGACTCAGACTGCAATTCATATTGCTGCTAATCTTGGAGCAATCCCACTTACTGGCGTTCCGCTTCCGTTTTTTAGCTATGGTGGCTCAGCTTTTGTAGCTGAACTTATAGGAATAAGCTTAATATTAAATGTCTCGAAACAGGAAAATTAAAATTATATTTACCGGAGGAGGGAGTGGAGGGCATATATTCCCAATTTTGGCTGTAGTCCGAGAGATCAAGAAAATTCTTTCTGATCAAGATAATTATGTTTTTTATTACGTTGGTCCAAAAGATCATTTTGCGACAACGGTTCTTTCTGGAGAGAAGATCAAGATTAGGAAAACATTGGGAGGGAAAATAAGAAGGTACTTTTCCCTGTGGAATTTTATTGACATTCTTTTTAAAATTCCAATTAGTTTCATCCAGTCTTTTTTCTATATTTTTGTCATTAGTCCTGATGTTGTTTTTAGCAAGGGGGGATACGGATCAATGCCAATGACTTTCTGGAGCTGGATTTTCCAGGTTCCCATTCTTCTGCATGAATCTGATGCGGATATAGGATTAGCGAATCGGATTACTAGCCGTTGGGCAATGGAAATTTTTACGTCTTTTCCTCAAACTAGATTCAAAAAGCAGAGAATATTAACCGGAAATCCTATTCGTGAAAGTCTTCTAGAAGGAGATAAGGAAAGCTCGAGAAAGAATTTAGGATTATTTTCCGTTCAGCCGGCCATCCTGATTTTAGGAGGTTCGCAAGGAGCCCAAAAGATTAATGATGTTGTTTTAACTATTTTAGAAGACCTTTTAGAGAATTTTGAAGTCATTCATCATTGTGGGCGAAGAGATTTTGAGACTATTAAGAAAAATATTCCGACGATTATCAATGATCTTAATCTTAGAAAACGTTATCATTTATATTCTGTTTTGCACGAGCGGGAATTAAGAAATGCTTATCATGCTGCTGATTTAGTGATTAGTCGTGCTGGAGCAGGAGTAATTTTTGAAATTGCTGCTCTAGGAAAAGCTAGCATTCTTATCCCTTTGAAGTCCTCAGCAAGGAATCATCAGATAAAAAATGCCTATAGTTTTGCTAGAAAGAGGCGGAGCATTGTCATTGAAGAGAATAATTTTTCTCCACACTTTTTTCTTAAAACAATCCAGCATCTTTTTTCTTCTCCAGTAGAGCTAGAAAACATGAGGCAGCAGGCAAGAAGTTTTTCTCGTCCCAAAGCGGCTCGGGTTATTGCAAATTATATTGTTAATTATTTAAATTTTAAGACGTAATTATTCATAATGAAAAGCGAGAAATTAAAATTAGTTGAATCGCAACAGATTCGCGTTCGCATTGCTCCTTCTCCGACTGGTCCATTTCATATCGGGACGGCAAGGACAGCCTTGCTAAACTATTTATTTGCGAGAAATCAAAAAGGGTCTTTTATTCTTCGCATTGAAGACACCGACCAAAAGCGATCCCAAAAAAAATGGGAAGAAGATATTATTAACAACATGCGCTGGTTGGGAATAAATTGGGACGAGGGGCCGAATATAGGAGGGGATTACGGGCCTTATCGGCAAAGCCAGCGGAAAGAAATTTATAAAAAATATAGATTACCAATTGTTTATCCTATTCATCCAAGAACTAAAAAAAGAATTAAAGAATTTAAACTGAAGATTCCAAGGGGAATAAAAATGATAAATCCATTAAGTTATCTTAAATTTTTACAATTAGAATCAAATTCAAAATTAAACATTAGTGATTCTGGTGGAGTTCAAGAAGAATCATGTATTTTAAAGGTTCCTTGTGTGACAATCAGAGAAAATACCGAAAGACCCGAAACATTAAAAATTAGGTGTAATATTTTAGCAGGAACAAACCCTAATAATATAGTAAAATGTGTGAAAATAATGTTATCAAAACAAATAAATTGGAAAAATCCATTTGGT
>CAZEHI010000026.1:0-5116 GCA_964512355.1 uncultured Candidatus Saccharibacteria bacterium
GATAAGAAATTCACATTATTAAAAATCTCGCTCTTCGTGCTAGCTTAAGTTAGTTGAGACTCTAGGTCTAGAACTTGCCTTAATCCAAATTATTTACAAAACGTTTAATTTTGTTGGAAGATTTTAGCTTTCGAAATTCTTCAACAGAAACCCATTTAAATTCATCGTGCTCAAAGCTTAAAGTTACTTTATTTGAATTAGCTTCAGTTTTATAGGCTATAGTTATCCAGAATTCTCCTTTTTCGTTTATATGAAACTCTACATCAAAAGGTTTTAATTCTTTTATTTCTAATCCTGTTTCTTCTTTTATCTCTCTAATAATACTTTCTACGGCATCTTCACCAAAATCTATATCACCTCCTGGCAAATCTCATTTATCGGAATTGGAAGGTGCTGTAGAAGTTCTGTGGATAACTAAAATCTCTCCTTCTTTATTAAATATGATTGCTTTTTGAGAAACACCTATTTCCCCCATAACTTTTTACTTTCTTTAATTCATTTCAATAAATTTCAAATAAGTTTTTCTTAAAAGTCTTGCATCGTCTAAAGCATTATGCTGTTTGTATTTAGCAGAATCAATCCCTATTTCCTTGTAAAACTTGTCTCTATCTTCTGAACAACAACTCTCTGGAGTCATTCCAAAAGCGAACAGCATTGAAGCAAAATCAATAGGTATCCAGAAGAAAGGATCATTCCCTGCGCCAAATAATTTCCTTAAATAAATCGCATCATATTGATTAACATAACTAACCATATATGGTTTTTCTTTACCAATAAAGTCTTTAACTCTCTTTTTAACTTCTTCTCTGCTTACTTCAGTTTCTTTAAGCGTAGGAACGATGTTCTCTTTAACCCATTCGTCATATTCTCCATCATATTCTAATTCTAAGTATAATTCTTCCCCATTTAACTTAACTATACCAATAGATAAAATTTCTCCTTTGTATGGATCTAAGCTGGAAAATTCTGTATCCACAAAAACGATGTTGCCAGAAAATGGTTTCATATCCTTATCCTATCAAAAAATCGCCTGCTTGGCAATTTTTACGCGTGTCCCACCCTCTCGAACTGAGTCCAATCCTGCTTCCCTTTCTTAACCATCGCTCTGGCAGTCTTTAATGCCTTTTTATACTTATCTTTAAGTGCGCTTTTGATGAAAGCTATGTCATCTACTGGCGCCAACAAAATTAAACTTTTAATTCTTTTATCTTTTGTTTTGTATTTATAGAATGTAGTTTTTTGGCATCCCAAACTGTGACCTTGTAAAACTATTTTCTTGTATCCCTTCTTACTTAAAAAATCTACCACAGCTTTTATGTCAAAAATACAATCTTTAAATTCCTCTGAACCACCCCCAATTCTTGCATAATCTACTTTTGTTTTTTTTCTTTTTTTATTTATTTTCTTCAATAGAGTTATTACTATTTCCCTCCGTTGTCTTTATCCAAAACCCATCTAGCAAATTTAATCAAAGAATTTTTACAGTGTCTAAAGAAAAGGATTATCAGAAGAATACTTGAAAACGCACTAATAATACTAAGATATAAATTTTTAGTTAAACTTCCAACCCCAAATCCTACTGTTAGTGCCGCCGTTATTAAAACGCTAATGAACGTAAACGAAAAAGAATCCCAAATCTGCCTTACTTCGTATTTTAAGTTTTTGACTATTGTTATAGTATCTTTTCCAGTGACACTATCGCTCACTCTAATTTCTCGTGGCGTTTCATGACCACAACCCAATATTTTAAACCGATGACCATTTTTATCTGTCTCTTCTCTCAGAATTTTTACTTCTTTTTTACATTGATCGCAATAAATTTTTTTATTCATAATAAGTACTTTTTGGGTGTTATATTATTTTGAATTTTTTTAATTATTTTTACCTCCTCCGGTGCGAGGCTGGAAAGACTATAACTAATCAGCTCTAAGGTTATCCACAGTTGACACTCTTTTCGGTTTTCTTTCGGTATGATATAATTACTATAGCAAGAGTGAAAATCGTGTCAAATCAGTAATCCACAAAACTTGTGCTTACAAAAAAACAAAAACGAATATTAGATTATATCGCCAAATATATTAAAAAAAATGACTATGCCCCCTCTTTAGAAGAGATAGGGAGACATTTTAGATTATCTTCTGTTGCTACTGTCCATCAACACGTAGAAGCTTTAAAAGAAAAAGGTTATTTAAATAAGTTAAATAACCAAGCACGAGCTATAGAAATAAAAAAGAAAAAATCTAACCTTATAAGTATCCCTCTCTTGGGAACTATTGCGGCCGGCGAACCAATTGAAGCTATTGAAAACAAAGAAAGAATTAAAGTTTCAAAATCCCAATTATCAAAATCAGGGAAACACTTTGCGCTAAAAGTTTCCGGAGACAGTATGATTGAAGAGGGTATT
The DNA here is from genome assembly GCA_964512355.1 of uncultured Candidatus Saccharibacteria bacterium. Taxonomy (GTDB): domain Bacteria; phylum Patescibacteriota; class Minisyncoccia; order Minisyncoccales; family UBA1441; genus CAZYFS01. The sequence goes on from CAZEHI010000026.1 coordinate 2,405, forward strand.
TTTGACAATGACATAGTAATCATTAGGGAACAACCAATAGTAGAAAATGGCGAGACCGCAGTAGCTTTGATCAACGACAACGAAGTCACTTTGAAGAAAATTTATAGAGAAAAAAACAGATTTCGCCTTCAGCCAGCCAACCCAAGGCTTAAACCTCTTTTCGTGAAAGACCTGCAAATTCAAGGAAAGGTAATAAGTGTATTACGCATGTTTAGATAATATGGATAATCTAACCGAAAGACAAAGAAAGTTCTGCATGTCAAGAATAAGAAGTAAAGATACTCAGCCTGAAAAAATTGTTAGACAGTTATTGACACAGGTTGGCTGGAGATATAGACTTCATTCCGCTAAACTCCCAGGGAAGCCCGATATAGTAATTTCAAAAATCAAAAGCGTGATATTTATCAATGGCTGTTTCTGGCATCAACACAAAGATTGTAAAAGGCAGGTGATGCCAAAAACCAATGTTCCTTATTGGAGAAAAAAACTGAAACATAACATTGAAAAACAGAAAAAAGATATCAAAGAGCTCGAAAAAGCTGGCTGGAGAGTAATTATTATCTGGGAATGTGAAGTAAAAAACAGAAAGCAATTGCTCAATAAGTTAAAAAATGAATTAAAAGAATGAAGCAAAAAATTTTTAAAATGGCAGAGCTTTTTTGCGGACCCGGCGGTCTTGCCCTTGGGGCTGTTTCTGCTGATGTAGTTGACGATAAAGGAGTTCAATACAAAGTACAATCAGTTTGGGCAAATGATTTTGACGAAAATTCCTGCAAAACATATGCGAAAAATATTCACGATGGCAATGAATCAAAAGTAGTATGCGCCCCTATCGAAACTCTGGACTTGAAAAAAATACCAAGGTTTGATGCCTTGGCTTTTGGATTTCCCTGCAATGATTTTAGTGTTGTTGGAAAACAAAAAGGCTTTTACGGAAAGTTTGGTCCGCTTTACACGCACGGCGTAGAATGTATAAACCTGCATAATCCTGCCTGGTTTTTAGCCGAAAATGTCAGCGGATTGCAGAGCGCGAATAATGGCAAAGCTTTTCAAAAAATATTTGAAGATTTAGAAAACGCGGGCAGGGGCTACAAGATAACTCCGCATCTTTACAAATTCGAAGATTACGGCATCCCACAATACCGCCACAGAGTAGTAATGATAGGGATAAGAAAAGATTTAAAGCTTGAATTCGAAGTTCCTGTCCCTACAAAAAAATACATTACAGCCCAAGAAGCTATTGAAAACCCTCCGATTGCTCCGAATGCTGAAAATAATGAAAAAACAAATCAGTCAAAAATTGTGGTTGAAAGATTAAAACATATTCCTCCAGGACAGAATGTTTGGTACGAAGGCGTGCCCGAACATCTCAGGCTTAAAGTTAAAGGAGCAAAGATGAGTCAAATATACAGACGTCTAGATCCAAAAAGACCCTCTTATACAATAACTGGAAGTGGAGGAGGAGGAACACACGGCTACCACTGGAAAGAAAATAGAGCCCTTACTAATAGAGAAAGGGCCAGAATTCAAACTTTTCCTGATGATTTTATTTTTGAAGGCTCTAAAGAAAGTGTAAGAAAGCAAGTTGGCATGGCTGTCCCGCCAAAGGGGGCAAAAATTATAATAGAAGCCGTTCTGAAAACTTTTGCCGGAGCCTCCTACGATTGGGTGCCTGCAAAATTATCAAATGGAAATAATGGCTTTGACGGCGCAGTTCATTTAACTTTGTAAAAATTATAGCTGATTGATAAGAGACTGCCAGCTTTTTTTATCGCGATGCAGTTCTCCTGTCTTTCTAACAAACCGTACCCCGTTTTCAAATTGCTGACCAGGAATTTCGGCAACCTCTTTCAATTCATTTATCCTGCACCAACCTGCTATTTCACAAAATATATTTTCAAAAGAAGGCATCTTGTCTTTGTATATTGGATAATGCCGTTGGGTCTTCACTATTTCTGCAATTCTATTTTTTTGTAATTCGCAGTAAATGATCGTCAGGCATATCGGGACGACAAAAGATATAAATATCAGACTTGCGTTCAGGCCGACTTACTTCATTTTCCCCAAGAACTAAATAAGCATTTTTCGGCTTTGAGGATTTGATGCCGACGCCAAGTTTGGGCTCTCTCTTTTGACCTTTTTCAATGATGCCGATTATATCTTGAGCCACTATCTCATCATAAATTTGAAAATCAAGCTCGATATCAAAACTGAATTCTTTTTTTAAGAATTTCTGTACAGCGACTTCTGCCAACTGGCCCTTTACCCAATTTGTTATTTTCTGTCCGAATTCTCTCTGTCTTGCAGTTCCCCAATCTGAAAGCACATAACCTTTAAAATGCTGAGCCAAAGCAAAATCCAAGCACAAAGCATAATCATTGATATCAAGCTCCACTGTTCTCCATTTGAAGTCTTTAAGCCAGTTTTCCAATTCACTTTTTTTAAAATAATATCTCCCCTTGCCGCTTTTTCTTGGCAGACAGGAAAACTCTCCAGCATTTCTGAAGTAGTTATCAAAAGTCTTTTCCTCAATCCCAAGAAATTTTATCGCCTCTCTTTTTGTTAATATTGACTTCATAAAAATTATTTCAATAACTCACTGGCTGAAATGCTTAACGCCTTCGCGATTTTTTGAAAAAGAAAACAACTTCTCCGTATCTTTATTATATACCTAATCTGGATTAAAAAAACAGAAACTCCGTCAAAAAGACG
>CAZEHI010000027.1:0-5026 GCA_964512355.1 uncultured Candidatus Saccharibacteria bacterium
TAATAAATTTAGGAGCAACAGTTATTGTCGAAATTGAAAATCAACTCGATGAATTTAGAATAGTCGGATCACTAGAAGCTGATCCGGCGGCTGGAGCAATCAGCCACAAATCGCCGGTTGGCCAATCTTTGTTAGATCATCGGGTTGGTGATAAAGTTAAAGTCTCTTCGGCAATTACTACCGTTTATCTTATTAAGAAGATTAAGTATTAATGGTTAATTTAGTTCGTTTTTTTGAGGAAATTAATAAATTGAGGATGTCGCGCCGGAGAGGATGGATAGCTCACCGTATTGATCCAGCCGAAAGTACTGCCGGTCACTCTTTCCGTTTAGCGATAATGGCTTGGGTCTTGAGTGGGTTTAAAAATTTGAAAAGCCAGGGATTAATTAAGATGGCTCTAATCCATGATATTTGTGAAGTTTATAGTTTTGACGCAACACCTTACGATCCTTTATTGCCGAAAGATCTAAAGTCCAAGAAAACAGAAGAGGTCCTTCGTCATTGGCCAAAGTTTTCTTCTTCGGAGAAGATTTTGCGGGAAGAAGCCAAATATCAAGATGAATACAAAGGATTAAAAAAGATAACTTCTTATCTTCCTTCGGTTTTAAGAGAAGAGATTATAGGATTATGGCAAGAACTTGGACGTCAAAAGACAGAAAGAGGAGTCTTTATTAGGCAGGCAGATAGAATGGAGAATTGTTTCCAGGGAATAGAATACTGGCAAGCTGGAGCTGAAATCCAAATACGTCTTTGGCTTAGGTGGATTAAAGAGATTATTGATGATCCGATTTTAATAAAATTTAAAGAAGTTGCCCTTTATCACTTTTTGGAGAATCAATCTTTTAGTGAAGAACCGATGAATCAAACGGTTCTTTTTTTGATCAAGGTTGGAAAGCTGAAATTGATCCCTCGGCGAGGATGGAGTCTAGAGAAGGTAGGAAAACCGGAAACGGTGGCGGAGCACAGTTTTTATTTAGCGCTCATGGCTTGGATTTTAGGGCGAGGGACGGAACTAAATATAGATAAAATGATAAAAATGGCCCTGATTCATAATATTGACGAAGTTTGTTTTAACGAAGAAGAAATCGACGAAAACAAGGTAGATTATTTAATCAAAGAAAAAAAGATAAAAGGGCTGTCCGAAAGAAAAAACAAAGAAGCTATTTTTAAAAAGCTTACGGATCCTCTTCCTCTTTTTCTCCAAAGAGAGATTTCTCTCATCTATCAGGATTTCAACAATAGGGCCAGTAAAGAAAGTCATTTTGTTCACCAGCTTATTAAAATTGCCGATATTTTCCAAGCAAGGCAATACAAAAAGCAGAATCCTCGCTTTTCTTTAGATCCTTGGTGGGCCGAATTGGATAAAAAGATTGATTTCCCCGTTCTACTAGAATTATTAGATAAAATAAAGAAAAGTTGAGATAACATTAGGAATTTATGTCGCCCAAAAGAATTCTTTTGTTTCTTGTTTCCCTAAGCATTGGTTTAGCGCTTTTCTTCCTTATTGGTGGGGAAGCTGGATGGGGGGAGGTTATCCGATCTTTGTCACTAATAAAAGCATGGCAATTTTTTCTAATTGCCTTTTTCTTTCTAGCGGGGATAGAGACGGCTGTTTGGGTGTGGAAAATGATTTTGCATTGCTTAGGAATTCGGGCGAATTTTTTAGTTTTAAATCAGGCTTTCCTTGCCGGCTTTACCGTAAGCTATCTGACGCCGATTACTTTAGTCGGCGGAGAAGCCCTTCGTCTTTATTTATTGAATAAGAAGCTGGACGTTCCCTGGGAAAAAGGAATATCTTCAATTATTGTCAGCAAAATGCTTGATTTTCTTATTTTGTTGGTTTTCGTTATCAGCGGATTAGCAGCTTTCTTTTGGAGAGGGGGCGCTTTTTCGCAAAAAGTTGGATTATTGCTTGTTCTTTCTCTCGGAGTTCTTATTTTTTTCTTCGCTTATCTATTTCTTCGAGGGGCAAAAAAGAAAAGTGCAATTAGCAAATTATTACGCATTGTTCGTCTTGACGATTTGTTGAAAACGCCAAAAGGACAGAAGCTTCTTCAATACGAAAAAGAAGTGTTAAGATTCTTTGATATTTATAATCGTCGCTTCTGGAAAATTATAGGGTTAACTTTTCTTCAGCATCTTTTTTGGCTTATTCAGGCGCTTCTTATAGTTTTCTTTCTAATCGGATCACTTAGAGGGATTACCAGTCCCTTAATAGTTTATAGTTTTACAGCAATCGGTTCAATTCTCTTTATTCCGGCGGCTTTTGGCTCATTAGAAATAGTAGAGGGGATAGCTTTCGGCGCCATGGGAATTCCTTATAGTACAGCGGTAGTTTTTAGTCTAATTTGGAGAGGAACACGCTTAGCCTTTTGTTTCTTTGGTTCTCTTTGTTTTCTTTCCCTTGCCAAAGAAATTGTTCTGAATTATTTAGTGAAGTCTAAGGATAAACTTAAAAAACTGTGGAAAATAAAGAAATAGCCAAGATTTTTTTGGAGATTTCGCAGTATCTCCAAATGAAGGAAATTTCTTTTAAGTCTCGGGCTTATCGACGGGCGGGGATTTATTTAGAAACAACTTCAATTGATCTTCGGCAAATTTACAAGGAGGATGGTCTAAAAGGGCTTAGGGATCTTCCAACGATTGGCGACAGTATTGCTAAAAAAATAGTGGAATATCTTCAAACGGGACAAGTTCGTTATTATCAAAAATTGAAAAAAGAAATTCCTATTAAGCTCAGCCAACTGACCAGCATCGAAGGAATTGGGCCAAAAACTGTTCAACGTCTTTATCGGAATCTAGCGGTAAAGAATATTGCCGATTTGGAAAAAGTGGCCAAAGCAAAGAAAATTAGAAACTTGCCTGGTTTTGGTAAAAAAAGCGAGGAGAATATCTTAGAATTTATTAGAATATTTAAAAAGCAAAGAGGACGGTTTCTTTTAGGAGAAGCTCTTCCCCTAGCCCAGAAGATAGTCGACCAATTGTCTTCTCTTCCGGAAGTTGAGAAAATCAGTTTAGCTGGATCAATCCGTCGGATGAAAGAAACGATCGGTGATGTTGATATTCTGGCGGTAGCGACTAAACCTACAAAAGTTATGAATTATTTCGTCGCCCTTCCGGAAGTTGAAAAAGTTTGGGGGCGCGGAGAAACGAAATCATCAATTCGATTGAAATCAGGATTTGATGTTGATTTAAGAATAGTTAGAAGGAAAAGTTATGGAGCGGCTCTTCAATTTTTTACTGGGTCTAAAGAACATAATATTGCTTTGCGCCGGATGGCGATACAAGAAAAGCTTAAACTGAATGAATACGGAATTTATCACGGGAATCAAAAAATTGCTGGGCAAACTGAAGAAGAATTTTATCGGGTCTTAAAAATGAGTTGGCCGCCTCCAGAGATAAGAACGAATAGCGGGGAGATTGAAGCAGCCAGGAGACATAATCTTCCTCGCCTGATTAAATATGATGATTTACAGGGAGATCTTCATTGTCACACAAAGTGGAGTGATGGGGCAGTTTCAATAGAGGAGATGGCTATTGCTGCGAAAAAGAGCGGGTTTCATTATCTTGCTATTACCGATCATGCGATTGACTTGCGGGTTGCTAACGGTCTGAGCGAAAAAAGATTAAAAGAACAAATGAGGGTCATTGATAAGTTGAATCAAAACATCTCCGGGATCAGAATTCTAAAAGGAATAGAGGCTAATATTCGGAGGGACGGATCTTTAGATATTGGCGATCAACTGCTTGCCAAACTAGATGTTGTTATTGCTGGAATTCATTCTAACCATCATCTTTCTAGATCAGTAATGACTCAGCGATTAATCCGAGCGATGAACAATCCCAATGTTCATATTATTGCCCATCCCAGCGGACGGATAATTCAACGAAGAAAAGGCTATAATCTAGATTGGGAGCTTCTCTACGAGGCGGCGAAAAAAACGAGAACAATCTTAGAAATTAATTCCCAGCCGAGAAGACTGGATCTAAAAGACGATTATATCAGATTAGCGAAGAGAAAAGGAGTCAGAATGGTCATTAATACCGATGCTCATTGTCCTAGTCATTTCGTTTGGAAGAAGTTAGGAATAGGACAGGCCCGGCGAGGATGGGCAAAGAAAAAAGATATTCTCAATTCTCAGTCGTGGAGGATAGTTCAAAAATATTTAAAAACAGGGATCTATGCTTTATAAGCAGTCAGCCGGGGTAATTATCGCCCAAAAAAAACGAGACTTAGTCCAATATTTACTTTTGCGCAATCGGAAGGGAGAATGGGGTTTTCCTAAAGGAGGAATAGAAGAAGGAGAAACTCTTCTTGAAACAGCTTGCCGAGAGACAAAAGAAGAAACAGGAATAGAAAAACTACAATTTCAGAAAGGATTCAAGGAGCGAATCCAGTATTCTTATCAGCGAGAAAATAAAAAGTTCTGGAAAACAGTTGACTATTTCTTGGCGATTAGTGGGAGTAAGAAAATTAAATTGTCTTCTGAGCATAATAAGTATCTTTGGCTTCCTTATCAGTTGGCTCTAACTAAGGTTATTTTCCCCAATCAAAAGGAGATATTAAAAAAAGCTCAGCGGCACCTGAGCTCTAAACTTCTTCCGGCGAAGACTAATCTTTGACTTCTTTGATGATACTTTGAAAAACTTCCGGATGTTCTTTCCCTAACTGGGAAAGAATTTTTCGGTTCAGTTCAATTTTATGTATTTTGAGAGCGTGGATGAATCGAGAGTAAGAAAGACCACTTAAATCTAAAGCAGCTCCAATCTGAATCTGCCATAATCTTCGGAACCCTCTTTTTTTCTTTTTTCGATCACGATAAGCATTTAAGCGAGCATGCCGCAAGGCATCTTTTGCTAAGCGTAGTTTTGATCGGCGACCCCACTTAAACCCCTTTACTTGTTCAAGGATTCCCTTCCTTCTCTTATGCGTAGTTTTTCCTCTTTTTACTCGAGCCATCTTAATATTTTCTTAAACGTTTAATTTTTTTCGCCAGTGGTTTTGGAACTTCAATCCATTTTTTTT
>CAZEHI010000028.1:0-3618 GCA_964512355.1 uncultured Candidatus Saccharibacteria bacterium
GGTTCGAACAACATGTTCTTGACCAATAACTTCCGCAAATTTCTTCGGTCGATATTTTCGATATAAAGCTAGATTTCCCATAAATTTCTTAAAGAAATGTTAAGTAATTTTAACAGAAACAAGAAGAATTAACAAATTTAACTTGAGAAAATACTAAGAATAAATTAAGATAGAAGAAGAATGAAATTCTATAATACTCTCCATAAAAAAATTGAGGATTTTAAAGCTATCGACCCGCCAAAAGTTACCATGTATAGTTGTGGACCAACAGTTTACAATTATGCCCACCTCGGAAATTGGCGCAGTTTTTTGATAGCTGATTTTTTGCGTCGGGCTCTTGATTTCGTTGGTTATCAAACAAAGCAGGTGATGAATATTACTGATGTTGGTCATCTAACCTCCGATGATGATTACGGAGAAGACAAGATAGAAAAACAAGCCCGCGAACAAAAGCAAACAGCGCAACAGATCAGTAATTTTTATTTAGATGCTTTTCTTAAAGATCGACAACGATTAAACATTCAGCCGCCCGCTGAACTTCCCCGAGCGACTGAGCATATTGCGGAAATGATTGATTTAATAGAAAAACTAGAGACAAAAGGTTATACCTATAAAATTAGTGATGGAATTTATTTTGACACGGCAAAATTCCCCCATTACGGAAAACTGTCTGGACAAAAATTAGAAGAAAAAAAGGCCGGAGCAAGAGTTTTTTGTTCTAAAGAAAAAAGGAACTTTACTGACTTTGCTCTTTGGAAGTTCTCTCCTCAAGACGAACAAAGACAGCAAGAATGGGATTCTCCCTGGGGAATTGGTTTCCCGGGATGGCATATAGAATGTGCCGTCTTATCAACAAAATATCTTGGCCAGCCTTTCGACATTCATACCGGAGGCGTTGATCACATTGGTGTCCATCACGAGAACGAAATTGCCGAATGTGAAAGCGCCTATGACAAGCCAATGGCCAATTTCTGGTTTCATGTTGAATTTCTCCAAATTCAAGACGAGAAAATATCAAAATCAAAAGGGAATTTCTTCATCCTTGAGGATTTAATCCAAAAAGGATATCATCCTTTAGCTTTTCGTCTTTTGATATTTTCCGCTCACTATCAAAGTAAGCAAAATTTCAGCTGGCCAGCAGTTGAACAAGCCCAATCTAATCTTAAAACAATTTATCAAGCTGCCCGACAAGTTTTTCAACTTGCTCAAAGAGATAAACGATCAACAAGTAGCTTAGCAATAGATTTTGCCCAATTTCGCAATGAATTTAAAAAGAATCTTGAAGATAATTTAAACACTCCCCTATCTTTAGCAACTGTTTTTAATTTTATTAATCTACTTGAGAAAAGAATTAGCCAAAAGAAAATAGATTCTCAGCAAGCTAAAGAAGCTTATCAGCTATTTTTACAATGGGACCAAGTTTTGGGTTTAAAGATCAAGCAAAAAGTCTCTCAGGAGGAAGGAATTCCGCCCTCTATTCAACAACTAAGCAAAGAACGAGAAAAACTACGCCAGGAAGAAAAATGGAAAGAAGCTGACCAAATTCGAAAAAGAGTTTATGCTTTGGGATATCAAATTAAAGACACTGATGAAGGTCCTCAAATTACTCCCCTCTCTTTCTGAAATTCAATTTGATTAAAGCATTTTTATAAAGTAAAATAAAGGGACTAATTATGGATCAATCAGAGCAAAAAATCAGCAAACAGCTTCCTCCCCAGAACATTGAAGCTGAAGAATCACTTCTGGGCGGATTAATGTTAGACAGTCAAGCTATTATTAAAATAGTTGACTTTTTAAGTGAAAGAGACTTTTATTCCCCTAAACACCAGAAAATATATAAGGTAATGTCAGAATTATTCGAGGGTAATTCTCCTGTTGATATTCTAAGTGTTGCTAACAAACTTAAAGAGAAGAAACAGCTGGCGGAAATCGGCGGACGAAGTTATCTTTCCAAAATGGTTAACTCTGTTCCGACAGCCAGCAATGTTTTAAGTTACGCCAAAATTGTTCAAAAGAAAAGAATACTCCGTGATTTAATTGAAGTGTCTTACCAAATTAAAGAGCTGGCTCATCGGGAATCAGAAAATAGTGATACTCTTTTAGATGAAGCCGAAAGAAAGATTTTCAGCATTGCTCAAAAATCATTAAGTCAGCAATTTTTTCCAATCAAAGAAATGCTTGGTCAAACCTTCGAGAGAATCGAAGCTCTCTCCCGACACAAAGGAAGATTGAGGGGGCTTTCTACCGGCTTTCGAAAATTAGATAATGTCTTAGCTGGTTTACAAAAATCTGATTTAGTTATTTTAGCTGCCCGACCAAGTATGGGAAAAAGCGCTTTATCTTTAGACATTGCCAGAAACGTTGCTGCTTTTCAAAAGATTCCCGTTGGAATATTTAGCCTTGAAATGTCGCAAGATCAGATTGTTGACCGCCTTGTTGCTTCTCAGGCCAATCTTGACTTGTGGCGTCTCCGAACAGGGCGCCTATCAGAAAAAGAAGGTGACTTTACTAAAATTCAGTCAGCGCTGGGTATTTTATCAGAGGCCCCCATTTTTGTTGATGACAGTTCATCGACAAATGTTCTGCAAATGAGAGCAATGGCTCGACGACTACAAGCTAGCCAAGGTATTGGTCTGTTGATAATTGATTACCTTCAGTTAATGCAGCCATTGAATTCTAACGTCAGCATGGTTCAACAAGTTACTGAAAACTCTCGAGCCTTAAAATCTCTGGCAAAAGAATTAAACATTCCTGTTTTGGTTCTTTCGCAGCTATCAAGAGCAGTTGAACAGCGTTCTCCGCATCGTCCTCGCCTCTCCGACTTAAGAGACAGCGGCTCGATTGAACAAGATGCTGATGTAGTCTTGTTTATTTACCAAGAAGATTTTTATCGGGAACATAGCAACCGAGAAAATATTGCCGAAATTATTGTTGCTAAACACCGCAATGGCCCGATAGGAAAAGCGGAACTTTATTTTGATGCTCCCCGGGTAAGTTTCCGCAATTTAGAAGTTGAAGAAACCCCTGAAGATGTTCTCTAAATCAATTCAGCAACTCATCGGCCAATTTAACCAGCTGCCTGGCGTCGGTCCAAGAACAGCAACTCGCTATGCCCTGCACCTTGCTCATTATTCTCTTGCCCAGCGAAGAGATTTTATTAAATCCCTTCAAGAATTAGATAATCTTAAGTTCTGTTTTCAATGCAACTATCTATTTGACAGTCGCAATAAACAAGCAGGTCTTTGCCCTATTTGCCGAAACCAAGCTCGGAACCATCATTTATTGTGCGTTGTTGAAAAAGAAACAGATTTGGATTCTATCGAAAGAATCAGAGCGTACCATGGCCTTTACTTTATTATTGGCCAAACTAATAATTGGCCTGAATCAAAATAGATAAAGAATAACATTAAAAAGCTTTTGGCTAGAACAAAAAAAACTTCTCCAAAAATAGAAGAAGTTATTTTAGCTCTCAATAGCACTCCGGAAGGACGGTCGCTGAGTTCTTATCTTTCTAATCTTCTTCAAAAGACTTCAGCAAAGATTAGTCATCTCCGCCAGGGATTGCCCCAAGGCGGAGAATTAGAATATGCCGACCACGAAACTCTCCAAATCGCACTC
>CAZEHI010000028.1:3628-4965 GCA_964512355.1 uncultured Candidatus Saccharibacteria bacterium
TAATTTCTATTTTAGTGAAGGGCTGGCGATGCCCTTTCTTTTTTTGATATCTCTTTTTCGCCTTGTATTTTAAAATAACTATCTTTTCTCCCTTCCCTTGCTCAATTACTTTAGCAGTGACTTTCGCTTTCTCAATAAACGGTTTACCAATAACCGTTTTCTTCTTTTTTTCGTCGTGAAGCAACAAAACCTCTTTAAAGCTTACGGCTTCGTTTACCTTCTTGTCTTTTAATTTCTCAATGTTTAATTTATCCCCTGGCGAAACTAAATATTGCTTTCCGCCCGTTTTAATAACAGCAATCATAAATATTATTGTCTTTCAATTTGTTTAATTTTAGAACCTTCTAGGCTGCTTATTTCTTTCATGTTTACGACCATTTGTTCGTATCTTTTTTCAACTCTTTCCGAAGCTGATTGAGTGTGCCGAATATGGGTCAAAAGGACTTGCAATTCTTCGCCTAATCTCCCCGTCACTCCCTGCAGAGATTGAAGATGGCTAAGAATTTTACGAGTTGTCTCTTCGACCTTCGCTCCCTCTAATCCCACTAAAATTACTTTCAAGAAATAGTAGAAAGTATTAGGAGAAACTAAATAAACTTTCTGCCGATAGCTGTAATTAAGAATGTCAGGATAATTTACCAGTATTTCGTAATAAACGGCTTCCGACGGAAGATACATCACGGCAAAATCAACTGTTCCTTCGATTGGGCGAATATATTTTTGGGCAATGTCATCAAGGTGTTTCTTTATATCTCGCTTAAACTGCCCTTCCCATTTTTTCTTATCTTCTTTTGAAACCTCTTTCATTTTTCGAAAGGACTCAAGCGAATACTTAGAATCAATTGGGATAATGCCACTATCCGTCCTTAGAATCGCATCAACAATTTCCCCGCTCCGAAAAGTGTATTGGATTTTAAAATTATTGCGAGGGATTATTTGCTCCAATAAATCTCGAAGGACTTGTTCTCCTAAATTCCCTCTTAGTTTAGGTGATTGAAGAATTGTTTGCAAGCTTTTCATATCATTCCCGATTTCCTGCAACTTGCCTAACTCCCTTTGCATACTTGAATAGAATTCCATCGTTTGCTGAAAAGTTTGCTTTAATTCTTGCTGGTTAGAAGATAGATCTTGCGATAAATTTTTTTGCAAGTTCTTAATGCTTTCCTTTACAAAACTTGCTTCTGCTTTTTTCCTGTCTTTTAGAAGATAAAAAACAACTCCTCCAAAAATTATTAATAATAAAAAAAACAAAACCGCCGTTCCGATTGAAACAATTGTACTTATTGTCATGCTAAGAGTATTTTAATATATTTTTCGCTATAACACAAACTTACTCT
>CAZEHI010000029.1:0-4843 GCA_964512355.1 uncultured Candidatus Saccharibacteria bacterium
TAGCAGAAGATATTACTCAAGAAGTTTTTGTTAAAGTTTGGCGAAACCTTAAGAAGTTTGATCAACAGAAAAGCTTTAAAACTTGGATTTTCAGTATTACCAAAAACACCTCTATTGATTGGCTGAGAAAGAAAAAAGATATTCCATTTTCTAACTTTGAGAATGAAGAAGGAGAAAATTTACTTACTAAGATGCTCGCAGATCCTGCGCCCTTACCTAACAAAATCTTTGAACAAGCTGGTATTGCAGAAATGGTTAACGTTGCGATGGACCAATTAACTCAGAAGTGTCGCAAGGTGTTAATTCTTCGTTGTACCAATGGTTTTACTTTTAAAGAGATTGCGGAGTCTTTAGGAGAGCCTCTTAATACGGTAAAGAGCAGATATAGACGAGCTCTATTTCAGCTTAAAAAACTGCTTACAGAATCATAAGTTTATCTTCTGAGCCTAAAAAAGATAAAAGGATGCACCAAAATGCATTCTTTTATCGTATTAATTAAGTAGATATGTTTACTAATTTTGAATTTAAAGAACCTCCGGCAAGTCTTTTTGATCGTATTGTTTTTGCGATTAAGAAAGAACAGGAACTACGGCATACTAAGAGATTGTTATTCGGATTTCTTTCTCTTTTATTAGTTTCTTTAGTGGCCACGTCTCTTTCTGGGATTATGCTTGCAAATCAAATAGAAAATTCAGGAATTTTTTATTTTATTTCTACTGCGGTTAGTAACATGGGAATATTCCTTACTCTTTGGCAGAATTTTGGCTTGGCTATACTCGAATCATTACCACTTATGGGCATAATGGCTTTTACAATAAGTCTTGGAATATCTGTTTTCACCCTTCGATTATTTTTACACAAAAAAAGTTGCTACTTGAATATTTAATGCAAAATTTTGCTTAATTAAATAAAAACTTATGACTGAAGAAAAAAATAATAAAAAAATAAGCCCTGATATTCTCAAATGGATTATTATTGTCCTGGCCGGGTTTGCGGTGGTTGTTTTAGTATTTAATACTGGTATGAAGGTTGGTATGTCAAAGGCAGAATATTCTTATTATTGGGCAGAAAGTTATCATAAAAATTTTGGCGGGCCAAGAGATGGTTTTTTGGGTGACTGGCGCAGTGGGCCCCTTTCTTCCGGCGATTTTATTGAAGGCCACGGTGTGTTTGGCGAAATTGTTCAAATCGATAATACAGGTTTTGTAATTAAAGGGCGGGGTGATGTAGAAAAGGTAATTATTATCACTCAAGACACCATAATTCAAAAAGCAAAAAAAGCAGTCAAAAAAGAGGAATTAAAAATTGGTAACCAAATTGTTGTTATCGGCTCTCCGAATGAAGAGGGACAAACTGAAGCAAAACTTATACGAATTTTTAACGGAGAAGATGCGAAACCTCTTAAAAAACCATCTCCGTTTCCTTTCTTTAAATAAATATGATTTCTAAAATATTAAAACAAATACTTCGAAAAAAGCTGATAATAGGAATAGGCTTAATGCTAATTATTACAGGGGGCTATTTCGGTTATCGAAGCTTATCTAAAGATGACGAAGCAACACACTACGTTATGGCTACGGTTGAGAATGGCACGTTAATTGTTTCTATTTCTGGAAGCGGCCAAGTATTGGCTTCCGACCAAGTAGATATAAAATCAAAAGTTTCTGGTGACGTGGTTTATGTCGGGGCAGAAAATGGTCAAGAAGTTGAAGTTGATACTTTACTCGTTCAAATAGATGATCATAAAGCTCAAAAGGAGGTGGACGACGTTGAAACAGCTTTGGAGACCGCCAAACTTGAATTAGAAGAATTATTACAACCTGCCGATAATTACTCTTTGATGCAAACAGAAAATGCTTTGATCCAAGCGAAAGACAGTCTTACAAAATTAATATTTACCCAAGAGAGTAATTACCAGAACGCCTTAGACGCAAAACAAAAGGCAAAAGATAATTTAGAGGAAACTTATGAAGATGTGTTCAATGCAGTAACTGATGCTTTTTTAGATTTGCCAACACTTATTACTGGCTTAAGAGATATTCTGTATAGCCACGAAATAGCAGAAAGCGAAGTTAGTATTTCTAATTACTCGTCAAATTTATCAGCCCTTAAAAACTCTGTTGATTATGATGATCGAGATGAATTAGAAAAATTCATAAATGGTGCCGAAAGTAATTACAAGACAGCTAGAGCAAATTATGATGAAAGTTTTGAAAATTACAAAGATACTAATCGTTACGCCGATAAAGAAACCATTGAAGCATTGTTAGAAGAGACTCTGGAAACCGTGAGAGCAATGGCCGAAACAGTAAAAAGCGAGACTAATATGACAGATTATTGGGTTGATTATCAATCTCGTCACGATAGGCGTATTTATGCTAAAGTAATCGAACATCAATCGAACATGAAGTCTTATACTTCAAAAACCAATAGTCATTTATCAAGTCTTTTGTCTGCTCAAAGAAGCATTGAAGACGATAAAGAAGCCCAGTTAGACGCAGGACGAGACTTAATAGAAATGGCACAAAATCAGCCTTTAGATTTGGCAGCTGCTGAGCGAAGCGTACAAGAAAAAGAAGAAGCCTTGGCTAGATTAAAAGCTAATCCTGATGAACTTGATGTAAGAGCAAAGAAAATTGCTGTTCAGCAAAAAGAAGACGCTTTGCTTGATGCTAAACAAACTTTATTGGATCATTATATTCGCGCTTTCTTTGATGGAGTTATTGCCAGTATAGACGTTAAAAAAGGGGAATCAGTTTCTTCTAATACAGTTGCTACTCTTATTACTAAACAAAAAGTCGCTAAAATTTCTCTTAATGAAATTGATGTTGTTAAAGTCAAGATGGGGCAAAAGGCGACTATTACCTTTGATGCCATTGACGATTTGACCATCACCGGAGAGGTTGTAGAAATTGATGCTCTTGGTGAGGTTAATCAGGGAGTAGTAACTTATAATGTTAAAATTGCCTTTAACACTCAAGACGAAAGAGTAAGACCAGGCATGAGCACTTCTGTCGCGATTATTACTGATGCCAAACAAAACGTTCTTATGGTGCTGAATGCTGCCATAAAATATAAAAATGATACTCAATACGTAGAAATTTTGTCGGATAACAATACCATTATTTATCAGCAGGTTGAAATCGGAATCTCCAATGATATGTATACCGAAATTGTCAGCGGGCTTGAAGAGGGTGAAAAAGTCGTCAGTAGTCAAACAACGAGCTCTTCAGGTTCAAATAGCGGCGGGGGATTTGAAGGACCGGGTAGCGGGATGAACGTAATGAGAATGATGCGCTAAATTTATGCCCCGTAGTAAAATCTTGAAAGACTCTGTGGGCAATATAAGTTTTCTATTCAGAATTCTACTACGAATATGATTAAAATTCAGAATATTACTAAAACATATAAAAGCGGAAATGTAGAAACCAAAGCCCTAAGAGGTGTTTCTTTTAAGATTGATGGTGGTGAGTTTGTGGCAATTATAGGACCTTCCGGTTCCGGCAAGTCAACCCTGATGCATATTCTAGGTTGTTTGGATGTTCCAACCAGTGGCAAATATTTCTTCAAAGGCAAGGACTCTTCTCATCTCTCTGACGATAAATTGGCTGATATCCGCAAAAATGAAATTGGGTTTGTTTTTCAATCGTTTAATTTGCTGCCGCGCATGTCTGTTCTCCGTAATGTTATTTTGCCCCTTGTTTACGTAAATACTAGGAGGGATGAGCGGGAAAAACGGGCAGAAATTGCCCTTCGAGATGTTGGCCTGAACGAATCTCGTTTTCATCATCTTTCTAATCAACTTTCGGGAGGGGAAAGACAAAGAGTAGCTATTGCCAGGGCCTTAGTAAATAATCCATCTTTGATTTTAGCCGATGAACCAACCGGTAATCTCGATAGTAAAACGGGCGAAATTGTTCTTGAGACTCTTCAAAATTTAAATAAACAAGGTCGAACAATTATTTTAATTACTCACGAAAAATACATTGCCGAACATGCTAAACGGGTAATTTCTTTCAAAGACGGAGAAATTATTGAAGATATTGCCAGTGGTCAGGCTGAAATGGTTAGGCAAATTAAAGAGTAGAAGCAAATTATGCACATCATTGATTTACTTGAAGAAACCTTCTTTGCTATTTCTGCCAACAAAGCCAGATCTTATCTGACGATTTTGGGAATTGTTATCGGCGTTGGTTCGGTGGTCGCGATGATTTCAATTGGTCAAGGAGCAGGGGCTTCGATTGAGGAAAGCATTCAGTCCATTGGATCAAATTTGCTAATGGTTTCTCCTGGAGTTCAACGGAGTCCTGGAACACAAGTAAGTGCGGGTCGCGGTTCCGCTCAATCTCTTACTAAAGACGATGCTGACGCCATCGAAAACGGAATTGCTTTTATCAAGGCTGTTGCCCCGGAAGTCTCAAGTAGATACCAAGTTACAGCCAAGGGCACCAATACCAATACTTCTGTTTTGGGCACGATTTCTTCATATACCGGAGTAAAAAACCTTGGGATTGATGCAGGAACTTTCTTTTCTGAACAGGATGTGAGAAATGCATCGAAAGTTGCCGTTTTAGGACCTATAGCAAGCGATGATTTATTTGGAGAGGACGTAAGTCCTATAGGGCAAAAAATTAAAATCAATAAGATTAATTTTACCGTGATTGGTATCACTGAAGCCAAGGGCGGCACGGGGTTTAGTAGTCAGGACGACATAATTTATATTCCTATTTCTACTACTCAACGTTTTCTGTCCGGTAACGATTATGTAAGCACGATTAATATTCAGGTCGAAGATGAGAAGCATATGTCGACGGTAGAGGAAGAAGTTGCCACTCTTTTATTA
>CAZEHI010000030.1:0-4780 GCA_964512355.1 uncultured Candidatus Saccharibacteria bacterium
CCAAGACCTTTCTCTTAATCTCTAAACTGTTCTTGGCTAGAATCATGAGTTTCTCCAGCCTTTTGAAAAATTCATCCTTATCCTTAGAAAGATAACCTAAACGAGGCATATTGATCGTCACTACGCCGATCGATCCCGTTAGTGGATTGGCTCCAAAATAGCCACCTCCTCTTTTCTGTAATTCTCTTAGATCCAATCTTAAGCGGCAACACATACTTCGAACATCTTCCGGTTTCATATCCGCGTTCACAAAGTTAGCAAAGTAAGGCAGTCCATATTTTGCTGTAGCTTCCCAAAGATAATTTAATTGTTCATTCTCCCAATCGAAATCCTTGGTAATATTGTAAGTAGGAATAGGAAAAGTAAATACTCTCCCTTTGGCATCTCCAGCCAGCATTACCTCAAGAAAAGCCCGGTTAAACATATCCATCTCCTTCTGAAAATTACTATAGGTTTCCTTTTGCAGCTCTCCCCCAATAATAATCGGCTGATCCTTGTAAACCGGGGAAGGTTTCAAGTCCAAAGTAATATTAGTATAAGGAGTCTGGAAGCCCACTCTGGTTGGCACGTTAATATTGAAAACAAATACCTGCAAAGCTTGCTTTACCTCAGAATAATTTAAACTATCAATTCGGATGAACGGAGCTAATAGGGTGTCAAAATTAGAAAGAGCCTGGGCTCCAGCTGCTTCCCCTTGAAGAGTATAAAAGAAATTAACAACTTGTCCAAGAGCTGTTCGAAAATGTCTAGCAGGATCACTCTCCGTTTTGCCCGGAACTCCTCGGAATCCTTGCATTAATAAATCTTGTAAATCCCAGCCAATACAATAAACAGAAAGTATCCCCAGATCATGGAGGTGAAAATCACCTCTTTCGTAGGCTTCACGAATCTCCAAAGAGTAAATTTTGCGCAACCAATAAACTTTGCTAACTTCAGAAGCTAAATAGTTATTCAATCCCTGTAGAGAAAAAGTCATATTGCTGTTTTCTTTTACCTGCCAGTCTTTACGGCTCAAATACTGCTCTACTAAATCAACCGACATCTTGTCACTTATCTCCCGCAATCGGGCATGCTGTTCCCGATAAAGAATATAGGCTTTTGCTGTTTTGCGATAGGGAGACGATAAAAGAACTTCTTCAGCTATGTCCTGAATTTCCTCAACCGTAAGAACTTTACGAGTAATGGTCTGCTGAGCCAAATTCAGCACCTGGAGCGTTAGTTTTCGAGCTGTTTTCTCGTCGAATTCTCCCGTTGCTATGCCAGCGCTAGTAATAGCTTTAGTAATTTTCCTTGAATTAAATTTTACTATTTGGTTATTTCTTTTCTTAATCTTTTGAAACATATCTATTTATTAGCTAATAATTTAAAAATAACTCTGCCGACAGTTTTGTCGGCAAAAATATCATTACACCTTAAAAGCAAGTTTGCAAATTTGTTCCTCTAAACCCCTTAAAAAATATAGAAAAACAAGAGACAAGAAAAACCTCCTAGGAAAATTAAAAACGAATACTACTTTTCTTTTCCTAAATGCAAAAAGGTTGAAGGGACAAAAAAGCCCCAGCAAAACTCGCCGGGGCTTTCCATTGTTGTTTCGAAAGCAGTCTTTTACTTCTTGAAGAAAATTACATAATAAACTTCTATCAGCGACAACGCCGCTATCCAAATAAACCACCAAATATTCATATTATAAATAGAAGGGACTAGCTTTACCAATATAATTCCAATGGCCATCCCGGCGATAGCAATTAGTTTGATGTCAATAATTGTAAGTTTTTTGATTCTTCGATTAATCCATTGGAAAAGTTTCATATTTTTTACTCTTAACTATTTCTATCTTCCTTAGAAAGATCAGTTGACTGACCTTTGTTTTTTTCTATTTGCTTCTTTAACAGCTCTCCCCCACCAAACTTTTCAAAAGCTCTTAAGACTTCTAAGGGAATAGCAAAGATTATTGTATTGGATTGATCAGAGCTTATATCATTTATTGACTGAAGAGTTCTCAAGTGAAGAGCTCCAGTCGTACCTGATAAAACTCTAGCCGCCTTCGCCATGTTGTCAGCAGCCATCGCCTCCCCTTCCGCCTTGATAATCATTGCTCTTTTTTCTCTTTCCGCTTCCGCCTGTTTGGCGATCGTTCTCTTCATCTTGTCTGGCAAAATAATATCTTTTAACTCAACATTATCAACTTTAATTCCCCAAGGATCACTTGCTATATCGATAATTTTTCTAATGCTCTCGGAAACTTTATCGCGCTGGGAAAGAAGTTCATCTAAATCAACTCGGCCAATTGCATCCCGCATCGTTGTCTGGGCTAATTGACTAATAGCATAATAGAAATCTTCTACTTCTAGAACGGCCTTGTTTGCCTCCGCCACTTTATAGTAAATAACCGCATTAACATTTACCGAGATGTTATCTCTCGTAATTGCTTCTTGATTAGGGACATCGACTACCTTTACTCTTAGATCAATCTTCTTATAAGATTCAATAATTGGCAAAATTATCCGCCAACCAGGCTTCATTAGTCCAACATATTTACCCAATCTAAATTTAACGCCCTTTTGGTATTGATTAATTTGACGCAGAGAAATTAAAAAAACGAAAATAATTACCCCTAAAATTACCCAAAGCATGTTTTTTATTTTTATTAATAGTAAGTTCTGTCTTCTTTAATTCTACTACAACAAAAAGAGTAAGGCAACCAAGTTTAATTTGGTTTGGATAGTTTCCCTTTTTTTATTTAGACAATAGTTACTCTTCTCCTCTTATTTCTCTTTTGATGACTATCCAATGATAAAAGTATAAGGGCAAGCCAATTAAAATAAGAGAAAAGGCCCAAGCAGCCGTCTTTTGCCTGTTAATTGCTTTAATGTCTTCAGTATTTAACTGACTTGCTTTTTGTTCTTGATAATCTTTAAGAAAACTTCCCAAGAGACCTCGCTGTTCTTCAGAAAGACTAGATTCGTTCTGACAGACTTCCGCCATTTCTTGAATATCATTAGTAGTTACTCCCTCAACTGATTCCTTTGGTTCAGCTAAAGGAACAATTGACCGGTAGGCTTCCTCTTCAGCCATTGGAAAAACATACATCCTCAGCCCAAGGCTGACTAACTGCACTGTTCCAATAATTAAAAGAGTTAGGCCAACTAAGGCAAAAAGATAAAGATAAATTGTTCGCACTAAAGGATGCTTTCTCATATTATGTTTTGTTAATTAAAAATACATTTAAACTCCGCTTTTAATTACAATAACATCACCATCCTGAACAAGATAATTCTTCCCTTCTGTTCTAATTAGTCCTTCTTTTTGAGCTGACGAAAATCCCCCGCTTGCTAAAAGTTTATCCCATTGAATAACTTCTGCTTTAATAAAGTTTTTTTCAAAATCACCATGGATTACTCCCCCGGCTTGGGGAGCCGTCGACCCTCTTTTGAGAGTCCAGGCCCGAATTTCATTTGATTCAGTTGTAAAAAAAGTTATTAAATTCAATAAAGAATAAGTTTTTTTAATAAAGGCATTAATTTTCAATTCTTCTACCATCCCGAAAGATTTTCTTTCTTCTAAGGATAAACTAGCACCGTCAAACTCAGTCAAAATATCCATAATAAGATAGGGCCATTTATTCTTCTCAAAAATATCAATGATTTTTTTATCAACCTCTTCTTCTTTCCCATTTAATAAATAAAGGCGCGGTTTTAAAGTAAGCAGCTGATAACTTTTTAAAATCTTCTGTTCTTGATCATTGAAAGTCTCTTCTGATAAAATTCCCCCCTTGTCAAGAATAGTTTGAGCTTTTTCCAGAACCGCTAATTCCAATTTAGCTTCTTTGTTATCTGCTTTTGCTTTCTTTGCAATAGTATTTATTCTTTTTTCTAAAGTTGCCAAGTCTTTAAGAACCATTTCTGCATCCAAGATCTCTTTATCGCGCAAAACATCAATGCTCGATTGAACATTAACAATTTGGTCATTGGCAAAAGCTCGCAAAACATAAACGACCATGTCAACCTCGCGGATACTAGCCAAAAATTGATTTCCCAAACCTTTTCCTTCGCTAGCCCCTTTAACTAAACCGGCAATATCAACAAATTCTATAATTGTGTAGATCTTTTTCAATGAATGAATTAAGTCGGTTAATTTATCAACCCTTTCATCGGGAACCATTACTGTCCCGATGTTGGGATCAATAGTACAAAAAGGATAGTTAGATCGATCAATTTCTTTCTTGGTTATAACTTGGAATAGGGTTGATTTGCCTACATTGGGCAAACCAACAATCCCGATATGAAGTGGCATTAACTAAAACTTTAATGACTTCTTTACTTTAATCCCTTTTCTTTTTTTTCTCAACTGCCATTTTCCCGTCAGCTTTTAAAAACGAGAGGGCCACTGACAAATACTACTTGCCAGTGGCCATTGATCATCTTGGATCTAAAAGGTGAAACCGATAGTCAGCCTCGCCCTGAACTGCTTCCCAAAACCAATCCTGCCGAAAGGAAGGATAACCAAAGAAGGTCCAAAAATCAAACTTGGTCGAGCGAAGTACGTAGAACCCACTCTCTTCCCGCTGATTTTGAGACCAACTAAGAAATATGGGTCAAAACAGGAAAAACGACGAGAGGAAGAAAAGTAATCGAAGGTTTCGGTGCTGACGATGGTGTAACTTAAGCCTAGTCCCACCCCAATCATCCATCCTGGGAAAGGGCCAAAGTAGGGAATTATTTCTCCCTGGAGAGAAACGAGGGATAAACTAAAGATCTCAAGGGATCTAGAGTACATTTCG
>CAZEHI010000031.1:0-4603 GCA_964512355.1 uncultured Candidatus Saccharibacteria bacterium
TGGGTTAATGAATTTGCTCGTTACAGCGAAAGATATGAAGTTGAAGCAACTGCAGCTATCCAAAATAAAATTGGACAGCTTATTTCTGCTCCATTAATAAGAAATATTATTGGCCAAGTTAAAACGGCGATTAATCTTCGCAATATCATGGATGAGGGGAAGATATTTATCGTTAACTTGTCAAAAGGAAAAATAGGAGAAGATGCTTCCAAGCTTTTAGGAGCTCTTGTTGTAACGAAACTACAATTGGCGGCTATGTCGAGAGTTGATGTTCCCGAAAAAGAAAGAAGAGATTTCTTCCTTTATGTTGATGAATTCCAAAATTTTGCTACTGGATCTTTTATTGATATTCTTTCGGAAGCGAGGAAATATCGTTTGAATTTAATCATCGCTCATCAATATATTACTCAGATGGAAGATCGAGTGAGAGATGCTGTTTTTGGAAACGTTGGAACATTAATAAGTTTTCGGGTTGGAGCAGAAGATGCTGAATATCTTGAAAAAGAAATGACGCCGGAGTTTAACGCAGAAAATTTAGTGAACTTAGATAAATTTCAAATTTATCTTAAGCTAATGATTGATGGAATAGCTGGGAAGGCTTTTTCGGCAGAAACTTTACCCCCGATTCCTCTTTTTCCGGTTGACAACGAAGCGAAAATTATCAAGCTTTCCCAGGAAAGGTATGGAACCGATCGAAGCATTGTTGAAGACAAGATAAAAAGATGGGCAGAAAATATTTCTGTTCCCCCCAGCCTTAATTCTTCTAATAAGCTTTACGAGGCGGTTTGTAGCCGATGCGGCAAAAGAGTGAAGATTCCTTTTCGGCCAAGTCCTAATCGGCCGGTTTATTGTAAAAAATGCCTTGCCGTGATAAAAGAGGAACAAGGGAAAGAAAAAGAGGGAAAGAAAGAGAAAAAAGGGAAGGTAGATTCAAGCCTCAAAGGTCTTTTGTCGAAAACATTAAAAGAAAAAAATCCATCTTTTCCTAAAGAGATCAAGCCAGGAGAAACAATTAACATCAATGATAAAAAGCTTTGAGAATATTAACATTTCCGGGAAGAAAGTTTTAGTAAGAATAGATTTTGAGGCTTCTTTCGAAAGATGCCTCCCTTCTTTAGAGCACGCCTTATCCCAAAAAGCCCAAGTGATAATTTTGGGATCTTTAAGAAATCCCAAAGAGAGCTTGGGATTAATATCAAATGAATTGAGCAAAGCATTAGATAGACCGGTCCGTTTTATTTTTTCTTCTCTTTTAGAAGAAGAGACTAGAGAACAGATTAAAAGCTCTCAAGATCAATTAATTCTTTTAGAGAATCTTTCTCGCTATCCGGAGGAGGTGAATGGGGATAGCGGCTTTGCTCGTTCTTTGGCCGAGCTGGGCGATTTTTATGTCAATGACGCCTTTGAGCCTTGTCTTCGAAATTATGCGTCAATAATCGTTCTTCCCTCTCTTTTGCCGAGTTCGGCTGGATTTGGGTTGATGGAGGAAATTAAAACTATTGAGAAAAAAAGAAAATCGCCAGTCGTTGCTATTATCGGCGGAAATTCTATCGTTGCTTCAATTTCTTTTGTCCGCCAATTTTTAACTAAAGCTGATTATGTCTTAGTGGGAGGAAAGGTGGCGGAGGTTATTTTACGAGTGAAGGGGATGTCAATTGGGAAAAGCTGGCCTGATGAAAAAACGGTCCAAATCATTAAACAGCTTGAATTAACCGATCTTAAATTACATCTTCCGATCGACGTGGTTGTTGCTCCGCGAGACTTTCCGGACATTTATACTCGTCTTGCCGGTCCTGGAGGACTTAAGAAAGAAGAAGATATTTTCGACATTGGACCGGAGACAGTGAAGCTATTCTCGAACATTATCAAAACAGCAGCAACTGTAATTTGGCATGGACCATTAGGAATGTGTGAATTGCCCAAATTTAATCATGGGACCAAAGACGTTGCTCTGGCGGTAACTCGCAATGAAAATAGTTTTAAGTTAATTGGCGGAAAAACGACAGTTGATTTTTTAAATGAATTTAATTTAGCAAAGAAAATGTCTTTTCTTTCTAAAGGGGGAATAGCGATGATGGAATTGTTCCTGCAGGGTTCTTTGCCGGGGATAAAGGCCCTCGAAAAGGATAATTAGGAACAGGAATAATTATTGATGATAAACCGAATTAAAAATTTAGCCGAAGTTGCCCAACGTATAAAGCAAGCCGTCAAAAAGAAAGAAAAAATTATCCTTTACGGAGACAGTGATGTTGACGGAGCGGTGGCGGTAATTATTTTAAAGGAAGCAATTGAGCGTTTAGGCGGCAAAATTAACTATTGCTACTTTTTTAACAAAGCAACGGACGGACATGGCTTGAATAAGCCAGCGTTGAAATTTTTAGCTTCTCGTTCTCCTGCTTTATTGATTCTGGTTGATCTTGGGATTGGTAATTATCAAGAAATTGCTCTAGCGAATAAGCAGGGCTTTGAAGTAATTGTAATTGATCATCATGAAATTTCAGAGAAACTTCCTCCGGCTTCTTTAATTATTGATCCGAAACAAGAAAAGGACGAATATGATTTTAAGGAAATAACGGCCGGGGGATTGTCTTACAAAGTAGCCCAGTTACTACTTCAGGGAGATCCTGAATATAATTTCTTCGATCGCAGCTTTGTTGAATTAGCCGGTCTTTCGGTGATTGCCGATATGATGCCCCAGGAGAAAGATAATTTGGATATTGTCACCCGGGGGTTGAATAGCTTGCCGACAACTAATCGACTTGCTTTGCAAATTCTAGAGGAGAAATATGCTGAAGAAAGTTTTTCGATTTTGTATTTATCAACAAAAATGATTTCTTTGTTGGGAGCTAGTCAGGTATCGTCGTCTTCCCATAAAGCGGATGTTTTTTTATTATTGTCATCCTCTCGAGAAGGGAAAATTCGCCGAATAATAAAGCGTCTGGAAAGGAATCTAGTAAAAAAACGTCAGGCCAGAGACGAGATTGTTGCCGCTGTTCAAAAAGGGTTGGCGGAAGAGGAAAGACCATCTTTTATCTTTGCCGGAGAATCGTCCTGGCCGCCAATAGCGCTGGGATCAGCAGCCTCCCGATTGGTGAAATTATATAATTGCCCGATTTTCATTTATCATCGAGGAAAAGAAGAAAGCTCCGGCTCAGTTCGGTGTCCCAAAAACGTTAACAGCGTTCAATTAATGAGTAAGTGTTCTAAATTATTAATTACTTTTGGGGGACATGCTCCTGCTTCTGGGTTTCGAGTCGGAAATTCCAAAATTAGTCAATTTAAAAGTTGCTTATTAAAGAGTTATGACCAAACTATTAATTAATATTGATGGCGGGGCAAGAGGAAATCCCGGGCCAGCGGCTGTTGGTGTTGTTATAAAATCTGCTAGCTCAAAAAGAATAAAGGATTATAAACAATGTCTAGGGAAAGCTTCTAATAATGAAGCAGAGTATCAAGCAGCTATTTTTGCTCTTCAAAAAGTAAAACTTCTTCTTGGGAAAAAGAAAGCAAAACTGACGTCTCTGGAACTCCGATCAGATTCTCAACTTTTGGTTGAACAGATGAATGGACATTATAAGATTCTTAACAAAAGAATCCAGTCCCTATTTTTGAAGCTTTGGAACGCGAAAATGGATTTTGGGGGAGTAATTTTCCGATTAGTCTCCCGAGAAGAAAACAAAGAGGCGGATCAATTGGTAAATCAGGCGTTGGATCAGGAAAATTCTGTTGGCCTTTTTTGATTAGTTGACAAAGCAATGATTATTTATCATAATTATATTGTCCCAGTTGGTGAAGTGATCGCGCCATAAAGCAATTTATGGTGAGGAAAGTCCGAACATTCCCTCATTTTTTTGAGGAGAAGGGTAGCGGTTAACGGCCGTCGTTTGGTTATTAATTTAACTAAACAGAGGTGCGAACAGAGACGTTGCTCTTCGAAAGAAGAGCGACTCCTTCTAAAGGAGAGCTTTAATGGTGACATTAAAGGTGAAACGGCTAAATCCTTACTCGGATGCAAGAGCAAATTTAGATTTTTCTAAGGTAGCTCGCTTGAATTTAACGGCAACGTTAAATCTAGATAAATGATCACAAAAACAGAATTCGGCTTATCACCAGCTGGGATTTTTGTTTTTTTAGAGAAATTAAGTTATCCTAATAAAAGCATGATTAATAAGATTTTGGGTCATCGGGCAAAAAGCATTAGTAGTGCCGGCTTTATTTTAGTCTTTGCGGGACTGACAAGTTCTCTTCTGGGTTTAATTAGAAATAGGTTGCTGGCGGCTAATTTTGGAGCGGGAAGCCGGCTTGATATTTACTTTGCTGCTCTTCGAATCCCTAGTTTTATTTCTACCGTTTTGATTACGGGAGCAATATCAATAATGATTATCCCTCTTTTTAGTGAATCTCGAATGCGTTCAAAAGCAGAAGGGTGGAATTTTATTTCGGCAATCCTCAACTTATTTTTAGTATTTTTGTTGTTTCTTTCTCTCGTTTTGATAATTGTCGCTCCTTGGTTAATTTCGCTGATAGCTCCAGGATTTGAAGGAGACGCAAAAGAGATAGCTATTTTAATGACGAGAATAATGCTGCTTAATCCGATCTTCTT
>CAZEHI010000032.1:0-4537 GCA_964512355.1 uncultured Candidatus Saccharibacteria bacterium
TCTCTAATTTCAACTGGGAGAGGATCAGTTATTGCTGCTTCAACTTTTTGAAGCAAAGGATAAATAATGTAACGGAGCCAGCGGGAAGTTAATCCTTTGGTTTCTGGGTAGACGGGGACTATTCGGCCGCCATGAACCCAGTCGCCCTTCTTCTTCCCTTTAATAAGTTCGTAGGAGGGGCTGTTGAAGTAAAGAGATCCATCTTTTCTTCTGACTCTTCCGGTTAAGCAAACTTCTGCTTGGTTGAGTTGTTCGGAAAGGAAAGGTTGATTGAACCAAACAACCCGGATAGCTCCGCTTTTATCCTGTAATAAGGCTTCGGTCAGCACCAAACGGCGATAAAATGTGGAAGTATTTTTAATATCAATAATTTTCCCTTTTGCGCAAACAGCTTGACCAGCTTCTATTTTAATGACGGAAGTAATATGGGAAAAATCCTGGTAGCGGCTGGGGAAGTAAAAAAGAAGATCGCCGACTGCTTCTAAATTAAGACGGTGAAATATTTGTTGATGGCTAGGCCCGATATGAGGGATTTCTTCTAAAAGAGTTTGGAGATTCATAATAATCTGATGAATAATCTTATCAGTTTTTTGCTTAACCGACAAACTTTTACAAAAGAATCCCAATCTTCTTTTTGCCTTCTGTGAGGCAAATGATCAAATGTTTTTTATAAACAAGGAAAGAAATAAAAAAGGAGGAGAGGAATTAGCTTTTAGTCGGGGAACGGAATCTGATGATTCGCGTTTTCTAACCTTGCCTTTTCCTACTCCTCCATCGAGTGTCGTTCTCATAGAGAATTTCATCCCATAGAAAGATCTTTGCTAGTGGCTAGAGGTTTGGTATTACCTTCCGAACGAACCAGCCACCATCATTGGAATGAGGAACATAAGCCCCGCGTTCCAAAGAGTATGTGTGAATCACTCCCTCGAAAAGTCTAGCAGTGACTCCGTCATTATCACCCCAGCGCCTAATCCAGGGGCGTCCTTCTTCGTCATAAACAACAGTGACGCCGTTGTTCATGTCGTAAGTGTGCGGAGTTCCATGCATAACATGGACTGCTTGACGAGTCATCCCAGAATGCTCAGATGTTCCGAGCGCCGAGAAGAATCCGAGGTCGTTCAACTTGTAAGAGATCTTGCTACCCATCATGCGCCTCCTTTCAAGGCATCTTGCGGGTTATATGCTCAAGGTCATTCCTTAAGCTTATGTGTATTATAACATGTTATATTGTTTGTCAAGCGCTTGGACAAACATGTGACTGGGACATTTAAAATTTGTCTCAGAATATAAAAAAGAGCTTTCTTGACATGAATGACGAGATCAAGAATGAACCTTTTTATAACTCTATCTATCAGTTAGCCTTATTTTTTTCTATTAAAACAAATTACTTACTTTTGTATGGCCTTTTTTCGCAAATTATTCGGATATTTTTCAATGGCATATCTTAGCGCTGTCCGTGGCATTTTGTCTTTGTTCTTCATTATAAAGTTTAAAACCTCTTTGGGATAGACGTTGCTTGCTTCTTTCAGCATCCAGCCATATCCCTTTTGGACCATATCATCTTTGTCTAATAAAAGGGAGTTGGCGATTTCGAAAATGTGTGGAAGATATTTTCCGCGTCTAACAGGATAAATAAAGATTACCGCCGATCCTCTTTTTACCCATCGGTTTTTAGATTTTGCCCATTTCTTTATCTCGGGAATAAATTCAGGAAATTCAGCAATGAAATATCCAAGATTATGAGTGCAAAAATCATCACAATTTGCCCAGTTAGAAACATATTTTTTAAGCCATTTTTCAAGAATCTTAAAATCTTCTTTCTCATACTGGTTTTTGAATTTGAATGCCCAACGAAAAGCAATGCCAATTTCTTGGATATATCCTGATCTTAGAAGTTCCTCGCAAAGAGAAAAAACTTTCTTCTTTTCTAAGTTCTTAATTTTCTTAAAATATTCTCCGGAAATTCTTCGCGAAACAAGAGTTCTCACTCCATGGGTTTTAATCTTTTCTTTAAAAAAATTAAGCTCTCCTTCTTTGTATTTGAGGTTAGTATTTTCTTTAAGCTCCTTACGGATTTCTAATATAATCTTGCTTGTTGGCATATTTTCAGAATATCACTTGAAAGAAAAAACGCCAAATAATAAAAAAAGTAGGCCACAAAGGTGGCTCACTTTTTTCATTATGACTACATGATCTATATTTATTGCTCTTTGTCCTCGTAGCGTTTATTTATTTTTACAATTTTATTCTTTAGCGCTTTTTCGATATCAACATCCATCGCTTTGGCGAGTAACAAAGTAGTAATTAATACATCGACAAATTCTTCAGATAAATTTTCGCCATTATGATTTTCAAGCTTTGTTTTCCTTTGCATCGCATTGAAAGATAGAACTTCGTCGCAAAGTTCGCCCAACTCTTCTGATAATTTTACCGTGCGAGCAAGTATCCTTTTTTCTTGGTCTGGATAACTACCATAATATTTTTTCAATCTTTCGTCTTCAGTAGCGATAAATTGTAATAATTTCTTTAAGTCCATAAAATTTGTGTGGTTATTGAACTTTGTATTTTACTTCTTCCGGAAAAAGCAAAAGAAATGGATAGCCAACATAATTTCTTGTTATTTTCCCGCGGCTGAATCCGTTGGCAAAATTCCTGAAAGTTTGATTCTGGTGCCCTCGGCGGGGATCGAACCCACATCATTGGCTCCGCAAGCCAACACTCTATCCATTAAGCTACGAGGGCTGTTCTGGGTTAATTAGAAAAAGAATAAATTTATCTTGTAAACAAGCAAGCTTCTTAATAATATTATCACCTTCTTTGGAAAAAGAATAATCGGTAAAATATTTTTCCTAGAAAAGACAACTTAAATAACGAACTTAATTAAAAAGGAGAGGGCCGGGGATTAATCTTTTGTCAGGGTAAAATCTAAGGAAAACTCTCCGTCATCAGAAAGATTTATCCGGTCCTCTCCGTCTATTTAGGCTTAATCCAGCAGTTTCGGCAGCGGGCTTCATAAGCCCCTATGCCGCCAATTTTTATTTTGGGTCCAGAGGTGATGGCGATAAAGAATAATTTTCCAAAAGCCATTTGTATATTTCTTGAGTATCTTTTTCCCGGTCTTCAGATTTCAGAAGAATAATTGCGATGTTCCGAATTTCTTCATCGCTAGTTAGAAATTTAAAAATAAAGATGGCAGTATATTTAGATTTGCGCAAATATCCTCCCTTGCCGCCAACGAAATTTGGCTCATCAATAAAAATATTTTTGTTGGATAATTTTTCAACATTAAAACTAATCTTGCGGAAATCGCGAACTTCCTCGCTCCTGGTAATATCTAAAAGCAAGGGGCGAGCGTTGAATATATATCTGCCTAATTGAAAAATATCTCGAGCCGTAGAAACATTTTCCAAACTTAAGCCGTGGGGGTCAACGAATTCTGTTTTTTCCATCAAAATTGCTTTTGCTTTCTCGTTCATCATTTCTATGATTTTTGTCCTGCCCAAAAAACGGCTTAAAACTTCGGCGGCATCGTTAGAAGATTCAATCAAGAGAGGATAGAACAATTCAACAACCCCAAATCTTTTTCCGCTTTTTAATACTTGGGTAAAACCGTACGGCTCAAGCATTTCCGTTTCGACAAGAATAGAACTTTTTAAGGCAATGTTTTCAGCGACAACAACGGCCGTCATTAATTTTGTTAAAGAAGCAATCGGCAGTTGCTTTTCGGAATTCTTCTCGGCGAAAACGAAACCTGAATCTAAATCAGATATTAGATAAGCATCGGCGGAAATTTCGGGAAACTCAGATAATTTTTTGTTTGTATATTGATAATGCTCTTTTGCTCTGCCTATTACTAAAACGGGCATACCTACTTCAACTGATTCATATATTTCCTTGGCGTATTTGTCTTCAATGCGAATACATCCTCCGGTAACTGAAGAAGTAAATTTTTCCCCATTTTGATAATACGGCTCCCCATGAATATAATATTTTCCATAATAGCGCAGGGCATACGGCATATAAACGCGCGAAGTCGTTGAAAAACTATTTTTGTTTCCGGAGATGACTTTATATAATCCAAGGGGCGATCCTCCCCATTCTTGAGGGTTGCCGATGGCCAGAATAGGAAATTCTTTCGCAAGGGCGCCTTTCTGATATAGTTTTATTTCCATTGTCGGGAAATTTACCTCTAAAAAATTTTCTCTCTTGGATACAAGATCGTTTCTAATATCCGAAATCATTTTGAGGTAAATAGGATTTCTTGTCATATTGTCCAGGTCGATTGAATAGGCGACATTTGAGAAATCGTAAAGAAGCGTTTGCCTAAATTTAATTGCGGTGATTTGGGAGACGAAAAAAGACCCAATAAAGCTTCCGATAAAACAAAAAATAAATAAAGACACTAAAGATAGTTTTTTCATAACATTTTTGGGCAAAATTGATTTAAGAAATTACAACAGGAAGATTAAAATCTTCTGAATTAATTATATGGTTTGTGAATATCTTTGATTAACAGCATGGTCGTCGGTAATTACAA
>CAZEHI010000033.1:0-4526 GCA_964512355.1 uncultured Candidatus Saccharibacteria bacterium
TTCCAGAGGCAGTTGGTCCTAAAATAACAATTAATTTTTTATTTTTCATCTAAAAAATGTTATAATTACAAATAATGATGGTAAAAATAAAAGGAGGGGATTTAATTGCCATCTTCTATCGGTGCTTTGCTTTATCTGCTTTTTGCTCCAGAAGCATTCGCTATTGCCGAGGCAATGAAAGGAAAGATATTTTCGGCCATTTTTCAAGGAGCACTGATCACCGTTC
The DNA here is from genome assembly GCA_964512355.1 of uncultured Candidatus Saccharibacteria bacterium. Classification (GTDB taxonomy): domain Bacteria; phylum Patescibacteriota; class Minisyncoccia; order Minisyncoccales; family UBA1441; genus CAZYFS01. The sequence goes on from CAZEHI010000033.1 coordinate 227, forward strand.
TCTGGGTTTTATTCGGATATTTATTTTGGACAACGATTGTTATTGGGATAGATTGGCTTCTAGGAAATCCGTCTCAAAATCATGTCCTGATAAGATTCTTTGGAGGGATACTAAAGAGAATCTTAAGAAACAAGCAAGCCCAGGCTCGAAAAATTGCTGCTTTCATTGGCAAACACAGATATTCTCTGTTGTTCTCTATAAACTTAATCCCATTTGTCCCGTATCTGAGCACAGCTACTATTCTGTCTCTTAAGATAAGCAAAGTTCCTGGGGGACTGTTAATGATTCTCGCGGGGGGATCGGCAAAGATCTTTTTACTTGTAGGAATTACAAGACTATTTTACTCCTTTTGATTTGATTTTGGTTTCATTTCAAAAGGAGTTTTTTTTGCTTCTAATCTCCATGGGGTTACACTTGTTATCTTAACTGAAATAATTTTCCCGAGAAGGCTGGGGTCATAATTTTTTATTTCGACAACTTTGTAAGAACGTGAACGTCCTAACATAAATTGATGTTCTGCATTCACTTCTTCAATAAGAACAGGAATTGTTTTGTGAAGATAGCGATAGTTGTTCTCGAGAGCTGTTTTTGCCAAAACTGAATTTAATTTTTCTTTTCTTTTTACTTTTTCTTGATAAGGAACACTATCAACCATTTGAGCGGCGGCAGTTTGGGGACGAGGGGAGAACTTAGCAATATGCGCCGAATCATATTTGACCTGCCTGAAGAGAGCAACGGTGTCGTGGAATTCATCTTCTGTTTCTTGGGGGAAACCAACAATGGCATCGGTAGAAAGAGAGAGATAACGCTCTAATCCTTCTCTTTTTTCCCAAAAACTTTTTCGTACTTTCTTTACAATTTCATTGTATTGTTCAATGCTATAAGAGCGATTCATAGCCGCTAGCACTTTGTTATTTCCGGACTGGACGGGAAGGTTAAGATAAGGGGCAATTTTTGGCAATCTGGCCATTGTTTCAATAAGTTCATCAGAAAAATCTTTTGGATGTGAAGAAGTGAAAAATAACCAAAAATCTCCCGGTATTTTATTAATTAAAATTAATAATTGAGAGAAATTTATAACATTCCCGTTGGCTGTTTTCCCAGAGAAGCTATTTACATTTTGTCCTAGTAGCCATATTTCTTTATAGTTTCTTTGTGATAAATTTTTAATTTCTAAGAGAATTTTTTCTACTGGCTGGGAATATTCTTGCCCTCTGGTATATGGAACGATGCAAAAAGCACAAAAATTATTGCACCCAGTCATAATTGGAACAGAGGCAGCAAAGGAGGATTGATAAGTTGGGGGAATTTCTAAATAGTGGCTGAGTTTGTTTTTTTGTTGAGGAGAACCTAATAATTTAGACCAAGAAAGAAGGTCTTCCTTTTCAAGAATAAAATCAAATTCTTCTTTTAATTTTTCCTGATCTTTTTTAGAAATGCATCCAGTGAGAATAGTTAGCAAATGATGATTTTTTTCTTTTTTTTGTCTTATTGTAGGAATGAGACCATAAACTCGATCAACAGCCTTTTGTCTTACTGAACACATGTTGATAATAATCAGTTCGGCTTGGTCCAAAAGCGAAGTCGGTCGATATCCAATATCTTCAAGAACGGTAATTATTCTTTCAGAATCAGCATAATTCATCTGACATCCAAAAGTAATTAAGTGATATCTTTTCATTTACTGAAATTTCTTGATCCGTTCTTTAATTTCCTGAAGAATATCTTGCTTGGTTAAAGGTGCTAGTTCTTTTTGTCCTCTTCTTCGAATAGTCAATTGATTTTTTTCTCGTTCTTTTTGTCCAAGGACAAGAATATAGGGGATTTTCATTTCTTCGCCAGAACGGATTTTTCTCCCGACGGTTTTGTTGTCGTTATCTATTTGAGTTCTAATCCCTTGAGCGATAAATTGCTCATTAATCTTTTCCGCCTCTTCGTTATATTTTTGACTAACAGGAACAATAAGAACCTGGACAGGGGAAAGCCAAATAGGTAGGTTTCCCTTATAATGCTCTAAGAGAACGCCGATAAATCTTTCGATGCTTCCAAGAAGAGCTCGGTGGATCATAATTGGTCTTTCTTTTTTGCCCTGGCTATTGACATAAGTTATATCGAAGCGTTCAGGAAGGTTAAAATCAACTTGGATAGTTGTGCATTGCCAGGCTCGCCCCACAGAGTCTTTTATCTTAATATCAATCTTGGGGCCATAGAATACTCCGCCTCCCTCGTCAATTTCGTAAGGAACATCTAATTTTTTTATAGCTTCTTCCAAAAATTGAGTTGATTTTTCCCAAATTGTCTTACCCCCAATATATTTTGCTGGGCGAGTAGAGAGATAAATTTGATAATCTTCAAATCCAAAAGTTTTCAACAGCTTTAAGGCAAAGCGGAGAACCTGCAATAGTTCATTTTTTAATTGGTCAGAAGTGCACCAAATATGAGCATCATCTTGGGTAAATCCGCGAACGCGGGTAAGTCCGTGTAAAACACCTGATTTTTCGTAACGATATACTGTCCCTAGTTCGGTATAGCGGAGGGGTAGATCGCGATAACTTTTTGGATGTGCTTTGTAAATAAGAATATGAAAAGGGCAATTCATTGGTCTAAGTTGGTAATCATCTTTTTCCTTAGCGGATATTTCTTTTAGATGCATGGGAGGAAACATATTTTCTTTATAGAAGCTAGTGTGTCCGGAAATTTTCCACAAATTAAGCTTGGCGATGTGAGGAGTATCTACTAGTTTATAACCATGCTTCTGATATTCATTGATAACAAAGTCTTGAATTGTCTTTTTTAGTTGAGCTCCCTTTGGATGCCAAAGGATTAACCCGGGACCGGTTTTTTCGTCAATATGAAATAAGTCTAATTTTTGTCCGATTAGACGGTGGTCTCTTTTTTTTGCCTCAATTTGGTCTTCCAAATATTTTTCTAGCTCCTTATTCGTTTTGAAAGCTACTCCGTATATTCTTTGAAGCATGGGATTAGTTTCGTTTCCTTTCCAGTAAGCTCCGGCAACTCTAGTTAATCTAAAAGCATCAGGGTTTATTTTTTTACTGGAGTCAACATGCGGGCCCCGACAGAGATCGACAAAATTATTGCTGTAATAAAGCGAAATTTTTTTCTCGAGAATTTCTTGAATGATTTGTAGCTTATATGGTTCTTTCTGAAATAATTTTTGAGCGGCTGCTTTTGTAATTAGCTTCTTCTTGAAAGAGACAGGCTGGAGAATAATTTTCTTCATCTTTTTTTCAATTTTCAGAAGAGCTTCTGGAGTTATTTTTCGTTTTAAATCAAAATCATAATAAAAACCGTCTTCGATGGCTGGTCCAATACCAAACTTAACTTCTGGATATAATTCTCTGACGGCCATAGCTAAAATGTGTGCTAGCGAATGCCTAATTATTTCAATGTCCATATTGATAGAATAATATTTAGATGAATTATTGATTTATTTCTTTGACTGACTCACAAATGACTTTTAATGAGTCATTCCGGTTATTTATTAATCCTTTGATTAGAATAATTTTATCTTTTGCGAAAGCCTCTTGATTTTCTTTAAGAGTGTCAGGAAAAACAACAACCTCAATTTTTTTATTGAAATCTTCAAGTTCTGCAAAAAGCATCTGCTTGTTGTTTTTGGTTAATATTTTGTGGATTTTGGTGACAATTCCCCCGATTTTAACTCTTCTCCCGACTAAATTGTAAGTGATGCGGGAAATAGGAGTTGTTTCTTTTTTTAAGGTCTCTTTGAATTTATCTAAAGGATTAGCACTAATGTAAAGCCCTAATAATTCTTTCTCCCAATCTAGTTTTTGTTTTTCGGAAGTGTCTTTTCCCTGGGGTAAATGCAGGGAAAGCATATTTTTATTTGAACTTCCAGAGAAGAGACTTGCTTGATGACTAGCATTTTGTTCTCGTAATTCCTGAAGGTGGTTTAGAATTAATCTAGTGTTGTTTACGATTTTACTTCTTTCGATTAAGCTGTCGAATACTCCTGTTCGGGCCATGTCTTCCATTGATCTCTTATCTAGATTAACAGGAGAAATACGTTGGAGGAAATTTTCAAAGTTTTGAAAAGCCCCATTGTCTTTTCTTTCTTCAATTATTGCTTCGACAACTTTCTGTCCGACATTTTTAATCGCCGACAAACCAAATCGTATTTTTTTCTCAGATGGAACTATAGAAAAGTTATAAAAACTTTCATTTATATCAGGAGGGAGAACCTCAATTTTCATTTGCCGACAGGTTTCTATTAAAGAAGCAATTTTTTCATTGTTTCCTTGATGAGAAGTAAGAACAG
>CAZEHI010000034.1:0-3561 GCA_964512355.1 uncultured Candidatus Saccharibacteria bacterium
TCAAACAGCTGGACTAAACAAACCGGAACAGCTGCCTTAGCCGGAGATGCTAATGTCAAAGCCGGCGTAAATAATGCCTGGGATGGAGCTGGAACCTTAGCATTGTCGGGAAACGCGGCAACGTCGTACGTTAGAAGCGGGTACACATTTTATTCAAACAGCTGGACTAAACAAACCGGAACAGCTGCCTTAGCCGGAGATGCTAATGTCAAAGCCGGCGTAAATAATGCCTGGGATGGGGCCGGGACCTTATCCCCGGGAGGTACGGCTACTGCTGCATATGTCTGCGGCTCAAAGACCTTTTACTCCGGCGGTAGTTGGACTCAGAAGACTGGCACCCGTAGTGCTTGCTCTTATTGCACGAGCGGCACAGCTGGGACTGGGGATATAAGGGCGGGCAAGACGGCTGATATTGATTGCGACGGGACGGCAGAACTCGGCACCCTCGGCGGTATATGTGAAGGGACTATCGAATGGTGGTGGATGCCAGTAAATCTAATATACTGTGACGATTGCTGGCCTACCGGCAACGAAGTAACATGTCTCGGTCCAGCGGACGAGGGAATTACCGCTTACACCAGTTGGTGGGATTCTTGGGTTTCTGGCGAATCCGCACAGCAAATCTTGCCTGAACGGACAAAGGATGGTTGGTGTAATCATTGCACTGATCCTTTAATGTATGCTAACAAAATATGGGTCAAGAAATGTGTAAGCGTTTGTGTTATTTAAACTTTGCTCATATTACCTTTAATCCTTTTCTTTGATTTGGATTGGTTTTGCCCGGGGATTAATCCCAAGTTGATAGATTTAATTCAAGGTCAAAAACTACCGAGAATCCATAGAAGTTCTTGGTAGTTTTTGATTTCTTCAGCATTGTTTCCATCAATTAATTTTTGTTTCTAATTTAGCTAATCTCCTTTCTATTTTCTAGCTCAAAGCTAGTTTTTGTTCATAATATATAGCCTTTTCCTTAGATTGAAATTAATAGATTTCATTAAGACAAGGTTGAACAACAAACTGAAGTGAGTGAGGTTTAACCTCACTCAATCTCATAATCGGAAGCCCAGCTTCCGAATGTTGATTTAGCCAAAGCAATATGCCCAAGGGGTGACCCTTGGGCAAAGATATACTGCACATGGCAGAAAATAGAGCTGGCTCCATTTTTTTTATTTAGTATGTTTACCAGGGCTTTCTGCACTGGACCCAGCCCATGCAACTGCATGAAGCCTGGCAGTCCATTGTCGAGCCACAGTCGGCTGTGAGGACAAGGGATCCTGCACCGCAGCTCCAAGTTCCGGAGTGGCTCCAACGTGACCAATGACCGAAGTACTCAAACCCCGCACCGCAATATGCGGTGCAGAGTGAGGATCCCGTAGAGCCAGCACCGAAGTCCCTCGAGGGCGCGCAGCTCCGTGTAATTCAAATATTTGTGCTTGCAGTTAATCTTAATCTCTCCGTTCAAGTGTTCTTCAATGATGACAACGTCCTTCTTGTAAACCGTACAGGGTTGGGAACCACCTAATTAATAGTACTTATTATTAAATCTCACCGTATAGTTATTACAGACCACTCTTTTCTTCTGGATCGAGAATACTTGCGGCAACCTTGCTTTCGCTGTTTCATTTAACGGCCGATGCAGATTAGCTCTTCTTTCCGGGACGCCCGCGAATTTACTATTAAAGAGGGGAATGTATATCTTGAGAAACTCATTTGCTCTTTCAATAGTAGTAATCTTGGCCAACCTTAATTCTTTCGCCAACCGGTCTTGCAAGGTCTTATTCATTCTTTCCACTCTTCCTTTTGCTTGCGGGCTATTGGCAGTGATTAATTTTATCCCGATTTCCTTCGTCGCTCTTTCAAATTGGGTGATTAGATCCTTGTCATCAACAGCATTCCGGTGATTTATCTTGTAAGTGCTGAACTTGTCGAGATAGATTGCAACGGGCCGTCCATTTTTCTTAAAATACTCTATCCAGAACTTAAAAACGGCAACGACTCCTTCGTTGTAGTCAAACCGGGCGTGGGTTATTTTCCCCGTAGCGTCGTCAACTGCTAACAACAAACAACTCTCTTCCTTTCCGAACCAATGATGATAGGAGCCGTCAAATTGTTCTATCTCCCCAAAGTTGTCTTTTCTTGCTCGCCAAAGGTGCTTATGTTTTACTCGCTTCCGCGGTTTCGGCTGCCAAAGATCCCACGCAGTCATTAACCTCCTTAACTTTTCCTTGCTTATTGTTATCTAATAGCTTCTCGGCAGCAAAGGTTGGTCCGAAGTCCCGATAATTCTTTTTGACAATTATCTCAACCTTTTTAATCTTTTCTTCCGACATTCGGCGGTTGCTTTTCTTCCCTCGGTTAGCATGAACAACTCCTTTAGCGCCCTCTTTGATGACGCGTGCTTTGATGTTCCTAACCTGCCTCCCCGACACGCCAATTTGCTTAGCAATGTCGGTCCCGTTGATCTCTTTATTAAGCAGTCTTTTAATGATTTCATACCTTGATAATTCTTTTTCGGTCATGATAATTAGCTTTTCTTGAACCACGTTGTTTTCTTAAATTAATTAAGAAAACTATGGCATAGATTTCCAAGGTAGGAAATTTCTATATTGCTCAACTATGAAATTACCATGTCGCCACGACACTTTAAAAATCTGCCTTGACACCCAAAATAGTAATGCTAAAATAGGGATGTATGCTGAAAACAGAAAACAGTAGAATAATCAAACGAGAGATCTTCCCTAAAATTTCTGCTCATCTAGAAAAACCAGAAATAACATTAATTACTGGGGCAAGGCAAACTGGCAAGACGGTCCTTTTAGGGATGCTGAAGGAATGGTTAATAAAAGAAAAGAAAATCTTAGCCAAGAATATCTTTTCTTTTAACCTAGATATTATCAAAGATTGGGAATTTTTCCAAAGCCAGACAAAATTTATAGAATTTCTGAAAGATCGCTCTCTAGAGCAAAAGATTTATGTGTTCGTAGATGAAGCGCAGAGGGTTCCGGATTGTTCTCGGTTTTTTAAGGGTGTTTATGACTCAAGGCTAAATATTAAGTTAATTTTAACTGGCTCAAGTTCGTTAGAACTAAAAAGCCGCTTCCAGGAATCATTGGCCGGCCGGAAACAAATTTTTCACCTCTTTTCTTTCTCTTTTACTGAATTCTTGTGGGCAAAAGATAGTGCTTTGGCTGAGCTGTTAGAGAGAAAATCTAATCTATCAGAGATTTCTAAAAAACAAATTTTATCTTCGTTCAAAGAATATATTATCTGGGGAGGTTATCCACGAGTGGTTCTTTCGCTGACAAGTCAGGAAAAATCGAACATTCTAGCTGATATCTACTCTAGCTACATCGAAAAAGATATTGTTGGCTTATTAAAAATAAAAAATCGACTAGGCTTCTCCAACCTAATAAAGCTTTTAGCTGGTCAAACGGGTCAATTAGTTAGCATAAGCGAACTATCTAATTCTTTGAAATTAGATAGAGAAACCGTGGAAAGATACTTGAAAGCCCTAGAAGAAACTTTTATTATTAGTCCTTTAATTCCTTATTTTAAGAATCC
>CAZEHI010000034.1:3571-4488 GCA_964512355.1 uncultured Candidatus Saccharibacteria bacterium
TCAAACAAAATAAAATATATTTTAATGACACGGGGATTAGAAATTATGCCTTAGATAATTTCTCGCGGCTGTCCGAAAGGCAAGACGCTGGATTGGTCTTAGAGAATAGTGTTTTTAGAGAAATTTTGTTTTCCTTGTCTTTATTCCAAAAAATTCGCTTTTGGAGGACAAAACAAGGAACGGAAGTTGATTTTTTGATATTAAAAGGAGAAAGAGTAGTGCCCATGGAGGTAAAATTAAACATCAGAAAGCCGGTTATCCCCTTGGGCTTAAGAAGTTTTATTAAAAAATACTCTCCTCAAAGCGCTTTTGTAATTAACTTATTATTAGAGCAAACAACGAAAATTGAGGAGACGAAAATTAATTTTGTTTATCCTTTTGAGGTCAAGAAGATTTTACAAAAGGAAACCTAAGGTTTTATAACTCAATCCTGAAGCCGGAAAAGAGAAAAATTGAAGAAATTTAATTCTTCAATTTTTCTCTTTTCCAGGACAATTGGAATTTAACTTTAGCTTCTCGTAATAGACGAGTTAGGCGTTCCAGTATCTTTAATTCTATTTGACTTTTAGTTTCAAACCACGATAAGATAATAAACATGAAAAAGATTATTCAAGTTCACATTTATAGGGGAGAGAAATATTATGTGGCAGAATGTCTTGACTTGCCAGTAGCAACTCAAGGAAAACCCTGGCGCTATCGGGGAATACTACAGCGGCAGCTGTTAAGAGCGGAGAGACATTTTACTCAAACAGTTGGACTAAGCAAGCTGGAACCTTGGCGCTATCGGGAAACACCAGTACGGCGAACGTTAGAAGCGGACAGACATTTTACTCAAACAGCTGGACTAAACAAACCGGAACAGCTGCCTTAGCCGGAGATGCTAATGTCAAAGCCGGCGTAAATAATGCCTGGGATGG
>CAZEHI010000035.1:0-4418 GCA_964512355.1 uncultured Candidatus Saccharibacteria bacterium
AAGAATTGAGCCCTGTTTTTTATAATATTGAAAGTGCGGGGATCGAAATCGTTACCAAATTGGTTAGCAACTACAAATTAATCAATTCATTCTAATGCTGTTGTGTTAGAAGGTTGAATCCAAGTTATATAATCTGGGATATCATTTAAAACTTGGCTAGGAAAATAAAACTAGAAAGCAATAGTTGCTACAACAAAGTAGCAGCCGTCAAACTGTTGCATCTCTCCGTAATAGTCTTTTCTCTTTCGCCAGCTTCGATATTCCTTGTTCTACTTTTTCTTCTTTGCTTTCTATAATCCCATTTCGATCATTATCTGCCTTACTTTCTCCTTGCTTAATTTAAGCTGGTGAACTTCTGCTAATTTCTCCATCGCAAAGGTCGGCTGGAAGTCGTGATAGTCGCTTTTTAGATAATACTTGGCCTGCTTGATAATCCGGGGATCAATCCGCCGATTGCCGATTCGGCCTCGGCTCTGATGGATGATCCCTTCTGCTCTTTCGCAAACAACGCGGCCCTTTATTCTTCTCACCTGCCTGATTGATAACTCCAGTTGTTTGGCGGCTTCTGTTTCATTAACTCGCTGGTCGATTAGATTTCGGATAATTCCCGCTCTTGATAATTCTTTTGAGCTCATTATGATTAACTTTGTCATCTCTTTTCTTTGGTCGTTTAATTGTTGTTCTGACCAAAGAAAAGGATGACATATTTTCTCCAACTAGGACATTTCTATATTGCCCAGGTGGAACATTATCATATTGCCACGACATGTTAGCTCTCCTCCTTTTCAAACTAAATAATGCAGGTATAATGAATCAACTTTGAAAATGATTAAATTCTATGAATAACCACATCCCCATATTAATTGATAATCCAGAGTCGTTAGATTATGAATACGACAAAAGCTTTTTCCTTCTGCGATTAATTATCATGTGGCTGCTAACTATCTGGGTGGCAATTAAAAAAAGAATCTTTGGTATAAAATTAAAGACTAATTCTTTTTGGTTTGACGGAACATGTTTCCACTGCAAAAAGTTAAAAGAAAGTGTTTTCACGTGGAGAGCGCTTAACATAATTTATAATTTTTCTGCTTTAGAGAAGGATACCTTCGAAGCAAAACTTACTAATTTTTGGAATAAGATGAAAAATGCACAAGCCGTACGTAATCGTTTAAAAATGGTTGAATTCTATCTTAAGCAAGCTATCGAAAAGCAACTGTTAACAAGAGGAGAAATCCGTTTACTCTCTATCGCTAGTGGTTCCGCTTATGGAGTAATGAAAGTGATTGCCAGTCTAAAAAAAGCGAATCAGGGAGGAGTAAAAATACACGCCGTGCTTCTTGATCTTGATCCTACGGCAATAGAATATAGTAAAAAGTTAGCAAAAAAGGCCGGAGTTATCGAACAATTATCTTTTGTTAACAAAAGCACTACATTTTTAGAAGAAGTAACAAAAGATTTTCGTCCCCATGTTATAGAGATGGTAGGATTTCTAGAATATCGTCCTTACGATAAGGCTATACAATTATTGCAGAAAATTCATCATATTCTTGCCCCCGACGGGATATTAATTACTAGCCAGATTGCTCCCAATACTGAAAGAATCTTTCTCTCTATAGTCGTAAATTGGCCTATGGTTTACAGAACACCGACGCAATTTTCAGAAGTTATCACCAAAGCAAAATTTGATACACAGAAATGCAAAATAATTTACGAGCCTTTCAAAATTCATGGCTTAGCTATTTGTAAAAAGTAATTTTAATATATGCTAATATTTTATGCCATTACGGGGTTAATAAATGCTATTGCTGGCATCGCCATGGGGCTTTTTGTTTATTTAAGCAATAAAGGAAAGAATATCAATAAAAAGTTTTCTTTATTCTGCTTAAGTGCAACGATATGGAGTCTTGCATATTTTATTTGGCAGATATCTGCGACTAAAGAGGCTGCCTTATTCTGGAGCCACGCTCTGATGATGGGAGCTATTTTTATTCCTATCACCTTTTTCCATTTTATTGTTGTTTTTTTAAATCAACAACGAAAAAGAAGAAAAATTTTAATTATTGGTTATTTTCTTTCTTTCGTTTTTTCCGTAACAAATTTCACCCCCTTCTTTATAAAAGATGTAACAGCAAAGCTTTTCTTCCCTTATTGGCCTAATCCTGGTGTATTTTTCCATTTTTTCCTTGTAATGTTCTTTGGATATGTAATGTATGCATGGTATTTACTTCTAAGGGCACATCGGGAAGCAACAGTAATAGAGAAGCAGCAGATACGTTTTATCTTAATCGGTAGCATAATTAGTTTTTTGGGAGGATCGACGAATTATTTATTATGGTATAACATCCCCATGCCCCCTGTTGGCAATACTGTTGCTGTTGCCTTTCTTGTCTTTATCGCTTATGCGATTCTTAGACATTATCTTTTTAACATTAAAATCATTGCTACTGAGCTTTTAATAGGATTAACCTCGCTTGTTCTTCTTGCTGAGCTCTTTTTATCAGAATCTATTCCTGATTTATTATTAAAATCAGGCATTTTTATTATTTTTATGTATTTGGGGATATCATTAATCAGAAGTTCGTTAGAAGAAATAAAAAAACGAGAGAAATTCGAGCAACTAACTATCCAATTAAAATCAGCCAACGTTGAACTGCGCCGGCTTGATCAGGCAAAGACAGAGTTTCTCTCTATTGCTTCTCATCAATTAAGAACACCGCTAACCGCCATCCGCGGTTATCTCTCAATGATTGAAGAAGGAGATTATGGCTCTGTTCCTAAAGAAGTAAAAGAAACAATAAAGAAAATTTATCAAGCAAGCACACGGCTGGTTGGATTAACTAATAGCCTTCTTAATGTTACCCGAATTGAAACCGGAAAAATGTCTTTTAACCCCTCTTTGGTTTCTTTCTCTGATCTTGTTTCTTCAGTTATCCAGGAATTAGAACCAGAAGCTAAACAAAAGCACCTTTTCTTAAAATACAAGAAAACAAAGAAGAAGATTGGAAAAATTGAGATAGATAAGGAAAAGATAAGACAAATTCTTCTCAATATTCTTGATAATGCCATAAAATATACTTTCAAAGGAGGAATAACAATTACTTTAAAAGTAATTGAGGCTAACCAAAAGCTTCAATTGAAGATTGAAGATACCGGCGAGGGAATGAGTGCTTCCGAAATAGATAAAATATTTCGCAGTTTTTCCCGAGGAGCAGCTGGCTTCCAGTTCTATTCAGCCGGAGCTGGTTTAGGCCTTTACGTTGCCCGGCGCTTTGTTAATCTTCATCCAGGAGGAAAAGTTTGGGCCGAAAGCCCCGGGAAAGGAAAAGGATCAACTTTCTACCTTGAGCTGCCGATCAAAGTAGAAAAGAAAAGGGCTTAGCCAGTCGCTTGCTACTATTCGAGCGATGCGATAAGATAAGGAAAAGAATAAGTATCAATATTAAAAAATATTATGGTGGACAAAGAAACAACTGCTCCAAACTTTATTAATCTTGGAGTCGTTACTCTCGATAATAAAAAGGTATTGATGGTCAGAAGAGCTAAACCAGAAAAAGGAGAAAACGGAGCTGTTTTAGAGTGGGCTTTCCCGGGAGGACAACAAAGATACGACGAAACCAGAGAAGAGTGCGTTGAAAGAGAAGTTCTCGCCGAAACCGGTTATCATGTCAAATCAATAAGACAGGCTGATCTTGCTTTTCATCCTGAATTCCCGATAGTTATTGTTTATCATCTTTGCTCGGTGGTTGAGTCTGAACCAGTCGCCAAGCCAAGCCAGCCAGAAGAAATCGCCGAAATCAGATGGGTTGACCCCAAGGATGTTAAGAAATTAATTACCAGTAGCCTCAATCCTAAAATAGCTGAATTTCTCTCTGTAAATTAAACCGTCTTAAGGACGGCTTTTTATTTGAAGAGCATGATTATCCACTTTACCCAGCACGCCCAAAACAAGATAGATACTTTAGCCCGTCATCAATTTTTCCTTTCTCAAGAGCAAATCACCGTCGCGGTGCAAGAGGCTGATCAGATCAAAAGAACAAAAAAGGGATCTTTTATTATCTACCAAAAGAAACTTTCCTCTCAATACAGTCTTGAAGTAATTGCCCGCCAGGAAAAATCTATCCTTAGGATCATTACCTTTTACCCTATTTAACTGTTGTCAATTTAATCACCGAAATGATTAATAAGGGATCTTTCTTATTAATTAATGAAAACAACCAACAAAACATTCGAACACCAAACGAGAAAACAGCTTGATTTCATTGATCTCACCGAAGAAATTAAATCCTTCATCACTGGGAACAACATTAAAGATGGATTGGTAAATATTCAAATTTTGCACACCTCCGCCGCTCTGATTGTAAATGAAAATGAGCCTCTTCTTCAAGAAGATTTTAAAAGAAATTTAGAAAAGACCGCTT